>JANQPH010000039.1 GCA_028285405.1 Thermoleophilia bacterium | reverse complement strand
GGCACATCCGCTTCAACCCACACAGACGACCGGACGGTCCGGGTCTTCCGGACCCGGCATGCGTCCTCTCGCCGAACACCTGCGACCGACCGATGCGGGGCATCGCTCGTTCTCGGGTTCGGCTCTCAGGCTACTCCCGCGTCGTCCCCACGTGGTCGGAGGCGCCCTCCTCGGCGGGGATCTCGAGCGCGAGCTGCTCCTCCAGCTGGACCTGGATGGGCCGGTCCTGGCGGAAGAAGCTCCAGAACCAGCCGCTCATGACCCCGATGCGGCGCCGAAAGCCGGCCAGGTAGTAGATGTGGACCACCGCCCACGTCCACCAGCCGAGCGCGCCGTAGAGCTTGATCGGACCGGTCTCGGCGGCGGCTGCCCAGCGGCCGATCGCCGCCATCTGGCCCTTGTCCATGTACTTGAAGGCCGTCTGCGCGGAGGAGCCGTGCGTGACCGACGCCGCGATGTTCTTCGCGACGTGCGCTCCCTCCTGGATCGCGGGGGTCGCGACGGCTGGAAGCTGCTCGTCCTTCCAGGTGAACGAGGAAATGTCGCCGATCACGTAGATGCCCTTGCCCTCGTGCCCCACCAGCTCGAGCCGGTCGTTGATCCGGAGCCGCCCGCCCTTCTCCTGGACGACCCCCGGCAGCTGCTCAGCGAGGCTCGCGGGCTTGACCCCGGCCCCCCACACGAGGGTGTTCGCGTTGATCTGCTCGCCGGTGTCGAGCGTGACGACCGACTCGGTCGCCTCCTTGACGAGATGGCCGAGCCGGATCTCGACCCCGAGCGACTCGAGGTGGCGCCTGGCCCACCTGCTCGTCCGCGGGCTCATGGTGTGGAGCAGGCGGTCGCTGCCCTCGACGAGGACGATGCGGACCAGGTTGGGGTCGAGCTCGCAGTACTCCCCCGGCACGGCCTGCCGGCTGAGCTCGGCGAGGGCCCCGGCGAACTCGGAGCCGGTCTGCCCGCCCCCCACGACGACGAATGTGAGGTGGCGCTCTGCCTCGGCTCGATCCTCGGAGTGGATCGCCGCCTCGAGGCACTTCAGGATGTGGTTCCGAAGTCGGATCGCGTGGCTCATCGTCCCGAGCGGGAACGCGACCTTGGGGATCTCGTCGTTGCCGAAGAAGTTCGGCTGCATCCCGAGCGCCAGCACGAGGTAGTCGAAGTCGTCCACCCGGCCCTCTTTGGTGGTCACCGACTTGCCGTCGAGATCCACCGACGCGATCTCGTGGTGGTGGAAGTGCCCGTTGGGCTGCTTCGCCGTCGCCTTGTGGATCGGATAGGCGATGTCCGCCGGCTGCATCAGGGACGTCGCCACCTGGTAGAGGAACGGCGTGAACAGGTGGTAGTTGTGCCGGTCGTAGATGTGGGCCTCGACCGGGTGGTTTCGGAGCTTGCGGAGACACTCCATCCCACCGAAGCCGGCCCCGACGATCGCCACCTTCGGTCGCCCGCGCTGGCCAGTCATGGATCGATACCTCCGACAGGGTCGCCTCGTTGCAGGATCAGCCTAATCCGACCCCTACTGCTGTGCTTTTCGGTCGTGAGCTCGCCGGGGTTGAGCGACGGGGGACTCCCGCGACGGGCGGGATCACGCTGAACGTGGCCCATCGCGGAGCGTCGGCCGAGCGCTACGAGAACACGCTCCCCGCGTTCGAACTCGCCATCGAGCATGGAGCCGACGCGATCGAGCTGGACGTCCGGGCGACCCGCGACGGAGCGGCGATCGCGCTCCACGACTCGACGCTCGATCGCACGACCGACGGCACGGGCCGCGTCCGCGAGCTGACGCTCGCCCACGTTCGGGCGCTCGATGCGGGCGCCGGCGCGGCCGTCCCCACCGTGGCCGAGGTCCTCGATCTCGCACGGGGTCGAGTGAAGGTGATGCTCGAGATCAAGGATGCGGCCGCGCTCGCGCCGGCGCTCCGATGCGTCGAGCGGGGAAACGTCGAGCACGACGTCGCGGTCATGGCGTTCAGCTCGAGCGTGCTGCGTGAGGCACGCCGACGGTGTCCGGCGGTGAGCCGCGTCCGCCTCAGTTCGAACCGGGTCGAGACCGCGATCCGCCTGCGCCGCCCCGGCGAGCCGGCGCTCGGCGCGTGGCATCGCATGGTCGACCGAGACCTCGTGCGCCGGTGCCACGACCGCGGCCGGGCACTGCTCGCCTGGACGGCCGACGACGAGCGGGAGCTACGACGACTCGTCGGCTGCGGCGTCGACGCTGTCGTCACGAACCGCCCAAATCTGCTGTCCAGAGTGCTCTCGGGGGCCGATCCGGGGCACTGACACGGCATTCAGGGGTATCGACACGGACTCGTCGAGGAGGCAGTATCGCCGAAACCGCTCACCACACAGCCCAGTCGGCCAGGTGACGCCCACAACAAGGAGACCCCGTGCGCGCAATCAGGTCGGCGTTCCTCGACTTCACCGGCGACCCCTTCCAGGCCGACGACGACCGCGAGGTCCTCCGACACGTCCCGGACGGCCTGCTGGTGATCGGTGACGACGGGACCATCGTCGACTTCGGTCCGTACGCGGAGATCATCGCCGAGAACGACGGCCTCGACATCGACCACTACCCCGACCGGATCGTCCTCCCCGGCTTCGTCGACTGCCATGTCCACTACGCGCAGACCGAGGTCGTCTCCACCTATGGCGAGCGGTCGCTCGGCTGGCTCGAGAACCACGTCTTCCGCACGGAGCTGAAGCTGGCCGACAAGGGGTACGCGCACTCGATCGCGAGCTTCTTCCTCGACTCGCTCATCCAGAACGGGACGACGACAGCCCTGGCGTTCACGACCACGTCCCCGGCATCGGTCGATGCCTTCTTCGAGGAGGCGAGCGCGCGCAACCTCCTGATGGTCGCCGGCCTGACGGGAATCGACCGCGAGGGGACCGCTCCCGAGGACTACCGCGACACCGCCCACTCCTTTTATGCCAACTCGCGAGAGCTGGTCGACCGCTGGCACAACGTGGGCCGCAACCGCTATGCGATCACCCCACGCTCCGCCTACGGCAGCACCCGCGAGCAGCTGGACTACTGCGGGCAGCTCAAGTCTGAGACGCCGGACCTCTGGGTCAACACGCACATGTGCGAGAACCCGAAGGAGATCCAGGGAGTCGCCGAGTTCTTCCCCGAGAGCTCCGACTACCTGAACGTCTACGAGCGCGCGGGGATCGTGGGACCCAAGTTCGTCGCCGTCCACTCGATCCACATCGGCGACTCGATCATCGAGCGGATGGCCGACTCCCAGTCCTCGATCGCGTTCTGCCCGATGTCGAACCTCTTCCTCGGAAGCGGGCTCTTCAAGCTCCGCGAGACGACCTTCCGCGAGAACCCGGTGCTGGTCGGGCTCGGCACCGGCATGGGCGCGGGCAACTCGTTCGGGATGCTCCCCGTGCTCGAGCAGGCGTACAAGGTGGCCGCGCTGCGCGAGACCAAGCTGTCAGCGTTCAGGGCCCTCTACCTGGCCACGCTCGGGGGAGCCAGGGCGCTCTGGCTCGACGGTGAGATCGGCTCGTTCGACCCCGGCAAGGCCGCCGACGTCGTCGTCTGCGACACGGCGGCGACCCCGATGCAGCACTTCCGCCACGAGCGGCTCGTCGCCGACGACGACATCGACCTGCTCCACCAGCAGCTGTTCGGGATGATGATGATGGGCGACGAGCGCAACGTGGTCGCCACCTATGTCGCCGGCGAGAACGCCTACACGCGGCCCGCGGGCGCATGAGCGCGACGCGAACCGGATGGGCGCGTCGGGGGAGGACGCGACCCCGCCGCACCAAGTGCGATCGAACCGCGTCCTAGCTCTGCGATCAGCTCCTGGTCGAGTCGCCGGGGACGCGCTCACGCGTCAGCGCCGCCGGGCCGTAGCGCGCGCTCCGGCCGGTGACCAACCCCCAGAACTGGTCGCCGTAGTCGAAGTGCCACCACTCCTGCGCGTACCCGGTGAAGCCGACCTCGCTCATCGCCCAGAAGAGCGTCCGCCGGTTGGCGCGCGCCGGGGCGGGTGAGGCCTCGAGCGCCCGAGCGTGGGCCTCGTCCACGAAGGCATCGAAGTCGGTCCCCATGTCGATGGGAGTTCCGGTGGCGTCGCCGAGCGTGAGGTCGACCGCGCCACCGGTGAGGTGGGGTGGTGGGGCATCCGGGTCGTGCGAAGGCGGCGTGACGAACCGCGCCGCCTGCTCGGCGATGCGCCTGTCGTCCCAGTCGGGGTGCTCGGTGCGGAGCCGGCCCTCCCATTCGTCGTAGAGCGCGGCCTGCACGCTGAGCGGGCGATAGCCGTCCCAGACGACCAGCGAGCGGTCCTCGGGGAGCGACCGCGACACACAGAGCAGGCGCTCGCCGACCCCCTGTCGCACCCAGCACTCGGGCAGGGCGTGGGGCACTCCCCACTCGACGTAGCGTGGCCGGTCGAAGATCCGCGGGCCGAGCGCCGCCACCCGCACCAGCGGCTCGTCGACCGGATCGATCGCGACCTCGCGCCAACCGGTGTTGGGCGCCAGCTCCGGGATCGGCCTCACGGCGCCCACTCCACGGCGTCGATCCGAGGGCCGGGGTCGGCGCCCTCGGCGATCGCGATGAACGGCTCCACCCGGGCGGACGGGTGGGGGAGCGTGCTCGGGTCCTCGTGGGGGTACGCGGCCGCGCGCATGGTGGTCCGCATCGCGCCGGGGTTGACCGCGACCACCCGGATCTCGCGGTCCGCGAGCTCGCCCCGCAGCATGCTCGTCACGCTCTCGAGCGCCGACTTGGCAACCGCGTAGGCTCCCCACCCGGCACGCCCCGCCGCGCCCGAGCTCACGTTGATGATCGCGCCGCCTTGGCTCATCGCCGGCACGACGGACTGGATCACCGCGAGGGCGCCGGTCAGGCCAACCTCGATCACCTCCCGGAACAGGTCGAGCGGATACTCGGAGAGCCCCTCCCGAGTCCCGAGCACACCCGCGTTGTTCACCAGCACGTCGACCCGACCGAGCTCGGCCACCGCCACGGCGGCCGCGCTGCGGGCGCCCTCGGCATCACCGAGACCGAGCTCGACACCCACGGCCGTGGCACCCCGATCACGACAGCTGGCGAGCGCCGACCGGAGGTGCTCGTCGCGGGTCGCCGTCAGGACGAGCTGAGCGCCCTCGGTGGCATACGCCTCGGCGATCGCCCGGCCGAGGCCACGAGACGCCCCGGTGACGATGATCCGCTTGTCCTGGAGGCGCCCCGGCACTGACGCAGCAGGGTAGCGACCGGGCGCGGCGGCCCGGCGGGCGAGCTACTCGCCGCCCTCTTCCTCGTCGTCGCCTTCGGAGTCGCCCTCGGACTCGCCTCCGGACGGGGCGACCGGGATGTTGCCCTCGACATCGAGGACCTGGCTCCCGAAGCGACCACGACGGAGTCCGTCCTCGGTGCCGATCGCCGGATCCTGTGGCGGCGGGGGCAGCGCGGACCGAACGGGGCTGTCGGCCTCCGTTCCGGCGACCTTGGACACGTAGACGGACACGTCGTCGGCGTCCTGGCCGGTCACCAGGTCACGCGGCATCGGCGCCTGGGCGATCGCGATCCAGCGTCTGGTCACGCCCTCGAACTGGCTCTCCTTGAAGCCCGCCTGGCGGGCACCGCGGAAGGTGTCGTCCAGGTTCGGCCCGATCCGGCCTTCGGTCCCCGCGTCGCTCAGCGCGTGGCACGAGCCGCAGGACTGGATGAAGAGCTGCTTGCCGTTGTCGACGTCGGCCGTGTCCGCCGAGCTGCCCTCGAACCGGCAGCCGGCAAACGCCACCGCGGCAACGACGATCGAGGCGCCGACGATCGCGGCGCGCCGTGTCAGACGCATCCGGACGCTCATAGGACGTACACCAAGAGGAAGAGGATCACCCAGACCACGTCGACGAAGTGCCAGTACAGGGAACCCGCGGCGAGCGGGGTCGCGAACTTTGCCGAGAAATCGTTCGCCCTGGTGATGCGGATGTACATCACCAGCAGGATCAGGAGGCCCACGGCGACGTGGGCGCCGTGCAGACCGGTCAGCGCGTAGAAGGTGGACCCGAACGCCGTGTCGCTCGGCGTGAAGCCGAGGTGCCAGTACTCGTTCAGCTGCACGATCAAGAACGCCGCGCCGAGCAGCATCGTCACGATCATCCCGACCTGCAGGCCCTTCCGGTCGCCGAGCTTCAGGCGATGCTCGGCCCAGTGCAGCGTGAAGCTGGACGCCACGAGCACCGCGGTGTTGACGCCGGTCAGCAGGACGGGGAGCTTGAACGGCTCGCCGGCCTGGTTCAGGGGCGGCCAGTCGTTGTCGGCGATGTTGTAGCGAGCGAAGAAGTACGCAGCGAAGAACGAGGCGAAGAGCATCACCTCGGAGCCGATGAAGAAGATCATCATCAGCATCCCGCCGCTGATGTTGCGCGTGCGGTCGATCGTCGGAGGGATGGCTCCGTCGCCCGAGGTCGCCCGGACCTCCCCCACGCTGGTCAGATCGGTCGTGGCCATCAGGAGCCCGCCGGTGCGGCCGCGTCGACGACCACGTGCTCGACCTCGACCGGCGCGATCGCGGCTCGCACCGCCTCGACGGTCGCCTCGCCACCCTCGCCGCGCAGGGTGAACAGGATCACCCGCTCGGCGCCGTAGGCCGTGACCGCGACGCGTGCGGCGGCGGCCTCGTCACCGTCGATGACCTCGCCCTGTGCGGGCACACCCGCGTCGACCAGGTCGCCGATCGTGCGCTGAGCGCGGTCGACAGCCTCGTCCCTGACCTTGGACGCATCGTCGGTCCAGCCCGGACCGGTGAGGTTCAGCGGACAGATGAGGGTGACGCCGAGCGGCTGCTGGTCCGCGCGATTCCGGATCGCGGCCCCGAGGCCGTCCGTCCCGAGCGCATCGTTGGCGACGACCCCGAGCGCAACGACGCCGCTGCCCGGTGCGGGCGCCACCGCGTCGTCGCGACGGACGACGACTCGAGTGATCCCGAGACCGGTCGCCTTCCGCGCCCGGTCGAGCATGTCGTTCTCCATCCAGCCGGACTGACCGGACGGATACGTCGCAAGCATGACCTCCTGGACGGGCTCCTCCTCGACGACCTTCTCGATGGCCTCGATCGGTCCGCCGTCAACGACGCTCCCGTTCGCGTCGACCCCCGCCTCGGCGAGCACGGCGAGCGCGACCTGGAGGCGCCGCTCCGCTGACCGATGGTCGCGACCCTTCGCGGGCACCGCGAACGTGAAGCGCCAGGGGCCTTCCTTGGACTTGCGTCTGATCTCGTCGAGCAGGGTCGACGAGCTGACGGTCTCGCTCGCGACCACGAGGATCGTCCGTCGCTCGGTCTCGGTGAGCTCGCCGCCGCCGATCTCCTCGGGCGCGAACACGACCGCGTGACGGGCACCTTCGATCCCGTACTGGTACGGGCCTCCCACGACCTGAGGCGTGGCCTCGAAGTTGAACGTCGACGGGGGCGACGACACGAGCCACTCGAGCGTGCGCCCACGCCAGGGGTTCCAGGGCGCCTTCGGCCCCTTCGCCCACGAGTACGCCATGTTGGCGAAGAAGATCAGGGTGCCGACCACCATCAGCGCGGTGGACATGGTGATGAACTCGTTCATGGCCGCGAACCGCTCGTCGTAGTCGGCGACGCGTCGGGGCATGCCCTGGAAGCCGAGCCAGTGCATCGGGAAGAACGTGACGTTCATGCCGACGAACGTGAGCCAGAAGTGCACCTGGCCCCATGTCTCGTTGTACATGCGCCCGGTCATCTTCGGGAACCAGTAGTAGACCCCGGCGAAGATCGTGAAGACGCTTCCGCCGAAGAAGACGTAGTGGATGTGCGCCACCACGAAGTAGGTGTCGGTGAGCGCGATGTCGATTGGCACCGTCGCCAAATAGACGCCTGACAGGCCGCCGATGACGAAGGTGAATATGAAGCCGAGCGCCCATAACATCGGCGTCTTCAGATGGAGCTTCCCGTCCCAGATCGTCCCGAGCCACGAGAAGACCTTCACCCCTGTGGGTATCGCGATCACGATGGTCGTCAGCATCATCGGGATGCGGAGCCACGACGCCATGCCGCTCACGAACATGTGGTGAGCCCACACGCCGAAGCCGAGAATGGCGATCGCCACCGTGGAGAACGCGAGCGCGCGGTAGCCGAACACCGGCTTGCGCGAGAAGGTGGCTAATATCTCGCTGATTATCCCGAAGCCGGGCAGCATCATGATGTACACGGCCGGGTGCGAATAGAACCAGAAGACGTGCTGGTACATGATCACGTCGCCGCCGCCGACCGGGTTGAAGAACTGGGTGTTCATGATCCGGTCGAACAGGGTCATGAACTGCGATCCGGCGATGAACGGCGTTCCGAAGATCACGAGCGCGGAGGTCGTCGCGTTCGCCCAGACCAGCAGCGGCATCCGCCACACGGTCATGCCCGGCGCCCGCATGGTGAAGATCGTCACCATGAAGTTGATCGCGGCCATGATCGAGCTCGTCCCCACGATCTGGACGGCGACCTCGAACATCGTCTGGCCCGTGGAGCCCTGGACGGCGAGCGGCGTGTACGCGGTCCAACCCGCCGAGTAGGACCCGACGATCGGGCTGGCGGCGAGCAGCAGACCACCGGGAATCAGCATCCAGAAGGACAGCGCGTTCAGCCTCGGGAACGCCATGTCCTTGGCGCCGATCATGATCGGCAGGATGTAGTTCGCCAGCCCGGCGAACGCCGGGATGACGAACAGGAAGATCATGACCGTGGCATGGCTCGAGAAGAGGCCGTTGTAGTCCTCTCCGTCGACCAGCTGCTGGCCGGGCGTCGACAGCTCCGCGCGGACCAGCTCGGCGAAGACTCCTCCCACGATGAAGAAGAAGAAGACCGTCACCATGTACTGGATGCCGATCACCTTGTGATCGGTGTTCACCTTGAAGTAGTCGCGCCACGAGTAGGCGCCGTGCATCGAGTGGTCCTCGTAGGACACCCGGTGCCCGAGGATGTACTTCATCCAGTAGTCGAAGCAGCCGATCCCGGCGAGGAAGCCGAGCGTCGCCGTGCTGAGGATGACCGTGTAGTAGAGCTCCGGCACCCACAGCGGCTCCATCCCGAACACGAACCGGAAGAACCACGGGATGAAGAAGCCGACCGCGATCCCGACGATCGTTCCGACGAACGCGCGGGTCCACCAATAGCTCAGCGGACGCTTGTCCACCTCGTGGTGGTGGTGATGCGGCTCTTGGTGTGTCGGGGCGAAAGTGGCCATCTACGTCAGGGGGTCGCGGCGGATGCGGTGGCGGGGGTCGAGCCGTCCTGCGTGCGGACCTCCCGCTGGGAGTCCGCCAGGAACTGCTGGTAGTCGTCCTCTTCCATCACGATCGCTCGGGCGCGCATCGTGCCGTGGCCGACCCCGCACAGCTCGGCGCAGATTATTGGGTACGTGCCGACCTTGTTGGCGTTGACGAGCATCGTCGTCGTCAAGCCGGGAACGACGTCCTGCTTGAGGCGGAACTCTGGCACGTAGAGCGAGTGGATCACGTCGGTCGAGCGCATCTTCAGCTCGACCTGACGCCCGAGGGGCAGGTAGAGGTCGCCGGTCTCGAACGGTGTCCGGACCCCGTCCCGCCATGTGAACGACCACGCGAACTGCTGGCTGGTGACCTCGATGGTCTCCCGGTCCGCGTCGCGCCGGTCGTTCTGGATCAGGACGATCGATGCCCAGACGCCCATCGCCGCCAGGAGGATCGTCGGAAGGACCGTCCACGTGATCTCGAGCGCCGTGTTGCCGTGGTTCGGCGGCCCGTCGCTCTCGTCGCCCTTCTTCGCGCGGAAGGCGATCACGCTGTAGATCAGGACCGCCGTGACGATCACGAAGATCAGCGCGCTCGCCGCGACCAGGAAGAGCAGCAGCACCCAGTAGCGGTCCGCCTGTACCGAGGCCCGCTCGGGGGTCCACTCGATCAGCATGATCCCTGCGACCGTCAATGCGCTCACCACGAGGGTGATCACGATCAACGGGAGCGTGTGGCGGCTTCTCAGCACAGCGGGGGCGAACCTATCACGGGCCAGACCGCCGATCGCGGGCCGGATGTCCCGGGCTCCGAGGCGATCTCGTGGCGGCGACCTGGCGCGCGCGAGCACCGGGTTGGCGCGCGGTCAGACACTCGGCGGCCACTCGCTCGGTGACGCCCGGCGTGCCGAGTCTGGCCGCCGCGACCCTGCCGCTGGACCCGCATCGCGACACCGCTAGCGCGAGAGCGACAGGGGCACGCTGGCATGGGCTCGCCCGAGGACGAGGGGAGCGGCCAAGACGCAGAGCCCGAGCAGCGCCGCTCCGATCAGGAGCGGCGCCGGCGCGCCGAGCTCGCCCAGCGCGATGCCGGCCCCGACCGGCCCGACGACGCGGGCGACACCAGATGCCGAGCCGAGCGCGCCGAGCGTCCCGCCCTGCGCGTGGTCGGCGGCCTGGAAGCTGACCAACGTCGAGATGCCGGCGTAGACCAGACCCCAGGCGACCGCCATCAGCAGCAGGCCGGGCAGTAGCTGCCACAGCTGATCCGAGAAGCCCACGGCGAGCATGCCGAGACCCGTCCCCGCCAGACCCACCATGAGCATCCGCGCCTCGCCCCACCGGCGCGCGGCCGGGCCGACGAGCAGGCCCTGCGAGATCGCCGCGGCGACGCCGATGTAGACGAACACGAGCGCGATCGCGGCGGGCCCGTACCCGAGCTGGCGCTCGACGAAGAGGGCGAACGTCGCCTCCACGCCGACGAACGCCGCGGTGGCGACGAACGCGATGGCGAGCACGCCGAGGGCCTCCCGGGGCAGGCGACGGGCCGTCCGCGCCGCGGCCGTCCGCACCCGCGCCGCCGCCGGCCGCGACTCGGGCAGGAAACGGAGCGCGACCAGGAACCCGAGCGCGGCCAGCACGCCGGCGAAGATGAACGGCGCGCGCAGATCGACGAGCACCAGGCCCGCCCCGATCGCGGGCCCCACCACGAAGCCGACCCCGAACGCGGCGCCGATCAGCCCCATCCCCCTGGCGCGCCGCTCGGGCGAGGTCACGTCGGCCACGTAGGCCTGGGCGGCGACGTAGGACGCCCCGGATGCCCCGTGGAGCGCGCGGGCGACGAACAGCAGCCACAGCGATCCAGCGAAGCCGGTGAGGAGCGCCCCGGCGGAGGCTCCCGCCAGGGACACGAGCAGCACCGGTCGACGGCCGATCCGGTCGCTGGCCATCCCCCAGAGCGGCGCGGCGATCACCTGCGCCAGCGCGTAGGTCGCCGCCAGCGCGCCGATCTCGGCGGGGCTCGCCCCGAACTCCTCCGCCCAGAGCGGGAGGAGCGGGAGCACGATCCCGAAGCCGATGAGATCGATCAGCACCGTCCCGATGACGATGCTGAGCGGAGTCAGGCCAGCCCGACTCCCGGCGTGCCCGCCCTCTCGCCCGTCACTCTCACCCGACGTCGACACCCAGCGCCAGGAAGAGAACGGCGAGGTAGAGCAGCGAGTACGTGAACGTCGGCCGTGCCCATCGGTCGCCCCACCTGGCGAGCGCCGCGGCGAGGCCGACGAAGATCAGGCCGGACGCGAGCGCGACGGTGAAGTAGAGGCCGCCGACCGTCCCGGCGACGACCGGGAGCAGCGAGACCCCGACCATCACGAAGCTCCAGAGGAGGATCTGCTGGCGCGTGGTCTCCTCGCCGAGCACGACCGGCAGCATCGGCACACCGGCGCTCGCGTAGTCGCGACGGAGCATCAGCGACAGCGCCCAGAAGTGCGGCGGCGTCCAGAAGAAGACGATCGCGAACATCAGCCAGGCCGGTAGCGCCAGATCGCCGGTGACCGCAGCCCAGCCGACGAGCGGCGGTACCGCGCCGGCCGCGCCGCCGATCACGATGTTGTGGATGGTCGTGCGCTTCAGCCAGAGCGTGTAGACGCCCACGTAGACGGCGAGCCCGACCATCGCCAGCGTTGCCGCGAGCCAGTTGACCAGGAAGCCCAGCAGGATGAAGCTGGCCGCGCCGCAGGCGATCCCGAACGTCAGCGCCCGCGCCGGCTCCACCCGGCCGGTGACGACGGGCCGGCCGCCGGTACGGGACATCTTCCGGTCGATGTCGCGGTCGACGAACTGGTTGATCGCGTTTGCTCCGCCCGCGGCCAGGTAGCCACCCACCATCGTCGCCACGAACACGAGGGCGTCGGGCGTGCCGCCCGCCGCGACCAGCATCGCGCCGGCGGTGACGAACAGCAGCAGCCACACGACCCGCGGCTTGGTCAGCTTGACGTAGTCGGCGACGATTCCGAGGCCGAGCGCCGGAGCGTGCGTGAGCTCCCTGGTGGTCATGCCACCCCGACCGAGAACCCGATCAGCGCCGCGAGGAACACGAAGGGCCCAATCGTCCAGACGGCCTCGAGCGCACGCGCGCGACCCGAGGGCTCCGTGTTGGAGCTGCGGGGCAGCAGGTGTACGACGATGCGGATCGCCGCGGGGACGATCAGCACCAGCGCGGCGACGAGGGCGATCCAGCTGAGGGTGCTCACGGCAGGCGAGCATACTCCAGCGCCCGAGAAACCCATGCCGATTGCGGCCAGATCGGGACGAAGGGCCCGATGCCCGGGTTCTGCGGCGGGATCGGGGTAGCGTTCAGGTATGCGCGCGATCCCCGGCAACGCCGACGCGGTCGTGGTCGGCGCGGGCCCGTCGGGCCTCGGCGCGGCGCTGGCGATGGCCCGCGAGGGCGCCCGCCCGATCGTCGTCGACGCCGGCCCGGTGGTCGGCGGCCTCTGCGTCACGCGCCGGCGCGGCGACTTCGGCTACGACATCGGCGGGCACATCCCGTTCGTGACCGACGAGCCGAGGCTCGACTACCTGCGCGAGCTGCTCGGCGACCGCCTGCGGTGGGTCGACCGCCCCGTCCACTGCGTCAGGGACGGGAAGCTGGTGCGCGGCCGCTACCTCGACCAGCGCCCGACCGTGCCGCTCGATGCGATCGCCGAAGACGGCTCGGCCGCGGGGGAACTCGGATCGCGGTTCGGAGCCGAGTTCGTCGACGCGGTCCAGCGGCCGTATCTCGAGAAGGTCGACGGCCTGCCCCTCGAGCTGATCTCGGCCGACCGTGTTCGCCGCCTGCTGCTCGAGCAGGCCGCTCCCGAGGGGTTCTGGTTCCCGCTCGGCGGCATCGGCGAGCTGATGGACGCGATGTCGGCGGCGATCACCGAGGCCGGCGGCACCGTGCTCGTCGACGCCCCCGCGCGACACATCGACCTCACGGGCGGTCGCGCCCGAGCCGTCGAGATCGCGGTGAACGGGGTCACGCATCGGATCGAGACGCCGGACGTCGTGTTGGCGATCCCGGCGGGTCTTGCCGCCCGGATGGCGACGCCCGACGCTCCGGAATGGGCCACGCCGAGCGTCGAGATGCGCGCCGTGGCCATCGTGTACCTCGACCTCGCGCGGACGCGGATCACCGACGAGCCGTGGATCCAGGTCGACGACCCGCGGGTGCCGTTCGCGCGCGCGTTCGAGCCGGTGAACTGGAGTCCCGAGATGGCGCCGGAGGATCGAACGGTGATCGGGCTCGAGTGCTACTGCGCGCCGACGGCGGACGACCCCGTGTGGTCGCTCGACGACGCCCAGCTCGCAGGCGCGTGCGCCGACGCGTTGGGCGGCGCCCTCGGTTGGGTCGATGCCACCACGGCGCGGTCCGCGACCACCGTCGAGGTGATTCGCATCCAGAACGCGTACCCGTCCCCGGCCCTCGCGCAGGTCCCCGCGATCAGTGCGCCGGCGACGTGGCTCGCGACGCAGTCCGGCATCCATCAGGCCCGCGGCTCGGCGGTGATCGATGCGATCGAGGCCGGCGAAGGCACGGCCGAGACGATCCTGGCCGGCCGCGCCGGGTCACTGGCGGGATGACGATCCTCCGCCGACGACGCGCTCGCGCCACGCGGCCGTTGTCCGCGGCCGAGCGGTTTCGAGCCGTGCTGTCCGACGAGCGGGTCGTCGACTCGACCCTCGAGCGGCGCGTGTACTCCCGCGACGGCTCGATCGAGTTCGGCGATGCGGGCCTGGTCGTGCTGCCCGAGTCGACCGAGGAGGTCGTCGCGTGCGTCCGGCTGGCGAACGAGCTCGGCCTCGACATCGTCCCGCGCGGCTCGGGGACGGGACTGGCGGGCGGGGCCGTGCCGCTCGACGGATCGCTGGTGATCGCGCTCTCTCGGATGACCCGCGTGCTCGAGGTCGATCGCGACGTCCCGTGCGCCTGGGTGGAGCCCGGCGTCCTCAACCTGGACATCTCCACCGCCGTGGCGCACCTGGGCCTCCACTACGCACCCGACCCGTCGAGCCAGGCCGCCTGCTCGATCGGCGGCAACGTCGGCACCAACGCGGGCGGCCCGCACTGCCTGTCCTACGGGGTGACGGCGCAGCACGTCCTGGCGGTCGAGGTGGTCCTCGCCGACGGCGAGGTGCTTCGCCTCGGCGGAACGGCGCCCGACCCACCGGGCTACGACCTGCGCGGGATGGTGGTCGGAAGCGAGGGGACCCTCGGGATCGTGACCGCGACCTGTGTCCGCCTGACCCGGAACCCGGCTCACGTCAGGACGCTGCTGATCGACTTCCCGACGATCCGATCGGCCAGCGACGCCGTCAGCGGGATCATCGCCGGCGGTGTCGTCCCGGCCGCGATCGAGCTCATGGACAGGGCCACGACCAACGCGGTCGAGCAGTTCGTGCGCGCGGATCTGCCGATCGACTCGGCCGCGGTGCTGATCGTCGAGGTGGACGGCGACGAGGCCGCGGTGGCCTCCCAGGCGGAGTCGGCCGCGCGGATCGCATCGGAGGCCGGCGCCCTCGCGGTCCGCACCGCGCAGGACGAGCGGCAACGCGCCCTCTGGTGGAAGGCCCGAAAGAGCGCCTTCGGCGCCGTGGCCCGGATCGCGCCGAACTACTTCCTCCACGACTGCGTCGTTCCCCGGACCCACCTCGCCGAGATCCTCGAGACGATCGGGCAGATCGGAGCGAGGCACGATCTGCAGATCCTGAACGTCTTCCATGCCGGCGACGGCAACCTCCACCCCCTGATCGCGTTCGACCTGCGCGACGCCGAGCAGCTCGAGCGTGTTCGCCGCGCGGGGGACGAGATCGTGGAGGCCTGCCTCGCCGCCGGCGGCAGCCTGTCCGGCGAGCACGGCGTGGGGATCGAGAAGCGCGACTTCATGCGCCTGGCGTTCGGCCCGCTCGACCTCGACGCCCAGGCCCGGGCCCGCGACGCGTTCGACCCGGTCGGGCGGATGAACCCACACAAGATCCTCCCCGAGGGCAGCCGCTGCGCCGAGGCGGTTCCACCCTCGGTCGCACGGAGGGACGTCGGATGAGCGCCCTCGCGCCGGAGAGCATCGACGACCTCGCCGCCACCCTGGCGGATGCGTCGGCGTTGACGCGCACGGTGCGGGTCGAGGGCGGCGGCACCCGCTCCCGGCGAGGGCGCCCACACGAGCCGGATGCCGTCCTGTCGACGTCAGCGCTGGCCGGTGTCGTCGACTACGAGCCGGCCGACATGACCGTGACCGTCCGCGCGGGCACCGCCGTCGAGTTGCTGCAGCACGAGCTCGAGGCACACGGGCAGGCCTGGCCGGCCGCCGATACCCGCCCCGGCTCGACCGTCGGCGGGATCCTCGCCACCGGGGCGAGCGGCCTGTCGCGGCTGCGCTACGGCCCGGTCCGCGACTCGCTGCTCGAGGTCGTGATCGTGACCGGCGACGGGCGCCGGGTGGCGGCGGGAGCCCGGACGGTCAAGAGCGTGGCCGGCTACGACCTGCCCCGGCTCATGGTCGGCGCCGACGGCACGCTCGGCGTGATCGCGCAGGTGACCCTGCGGCTGTGGCCACTGCCCACCTCGAGCGGCTGGTCACGCACCGAGGGCACACTCACTGAGCTCACCGAGCTGGCCGAGCGCTGGGTCGGCCACCCCTCGCGCCCGCTCGCGGTCGCCGTGACCCCGGATGCCCTGTGGGTGCACGCCGGCGGCGAGGAGCTCCCTGAGGGCCTCGAGCACGTCCCGTCGGGGCCGGCCCGGCCCAACGGCGGCGGGAGCGTCCAGATGGGTGTTCCGCCCCCCGCCCTCGCCGCCGCGCTCTCGCGGCTGGCGGCGGACGACCGTGACTTCCGCGCGCAGGCCGGCGTCGGGGTGATCGAGGTCGCCGTGGACGACGCCGGGGACGTCGCGACCACGCGGGCCCTCGCGACATCGCTCGGAGGCCATGCGATCGTGATCGACGGTCCGCCCGAGCTGCGCGAGGATCCGTTCGGGCCGATCCCGCCGGGTGTCGAGATCATGCGGCGGCTGCGAGACCAGTTCGACCCCGCCGGAATCGTCAACCCGGGGTGCGTCCCGTGGGATCCCCACTCATGAGCGACAACTGGCAGCGCGGCCTTCTCGCCCCCTCCTCCGACGACCTGGCGACCTGTGTGGCCTGCGGGCTGTGCCTTCCCCATTGCCCGACCTTCCGGCTCACGGGCCGCGAGACCGCCTCTCCCCGGGGTCGCATCTCGGCGATGCGCGCCGTCGAGGAGGGCAACGGCACCGTCGACGACTCGTTCCGAACGATGATGGACGAGTGCCTGGCGTGTCGCGCATGCGAGGCCGCCTGCCCGAGCGGGGTGCCGTTCGGGCGCATGATCGAGGGGGCCCGAGCGCAGGCCGAGCCGGGACGGCCGGTCGCCCAGCGGACGACTCGCAGGCTCGGGCTCTCGTGGGCGCTGTCGCGCCCTCGCGTCGTTCGCACGCTGGGACTCGGGGCAACCGTCGCCAGCGCGGCCGGCGTCCAGCGCGCACTGCCCAGCGCCCTCGGCGCGCTCATGCCCCCGGGCCGGGTCCGCGACGCGCTCCGGCCGCTGCCCGCGGCGAGCGGGACCGGTGAGCCCGCGGCGCTGCTGTCGGGTTGCGTCATGGACGTGGCCTATCGACCGGTCCACCGAGCGACGATCCGGCTGCTCACCTCCAACGGCTACGCGGTGTCCCCGACCCGCCCGGGCGGGTGCTGCGGCGCGCTGGCCGCCCACTACGGCCAGCCCGAGGCGGCCAAGCGGATGGCCCGAGCGCGCATCGCCGAGGTTGGCGACGCCGAGGTCGTCGTCGTGAACGCGGCCGGCTGCAGCGGCCACATGAAGACCTACGGTGAGTTGCTCGCCGACGACCCGGAGTGGGCGCCGGCCGCCCGGCGCGTGTCCGCCCGCGTCCAGGATCTGCTCGAGATGGACCTCGACGTCCCCGCGCGCCACCTCGGGCCGGTCGCCGTCCACGACGCGTGCCACCACCTGCACGCCCAGGGAATCGAGCCGAGGCCGCTCCTGCGTGCGGGCGGTGCCGAGCCGGTCGAGCTGGGAGACGGCGGCCACTGCTGTGGCGCCGCTGGCCTGTACGGGCTGCTGCAGCCAGACCAGGCCCGTCAGCTGCGCCGCGCGAAGTCCGAGGCGATCGCCGACGCCGGGGCACCCGTCGTCGCGGTGGCGAACCCGGGGTGCGCGATGCAGATCGAGGCTGGCCTGGCGGAGATCGGCGCAAGCGTCAGAGTCGCGCACCCGGCTGAGCTGGTCTCCTAGACCCGAGACCGAGCCATTTAGGGCATCGGTCGTTCTCGGGTTCAGCTCACGTCACTCAGACCAGTCGTCCACCGTGATCGGTGGCCCGTGCCGGTTCAGCAGGCCGGCCGGAACCACGTAGCGACCGCTGCCCTGCGACGCGGCCGCCTCCACCAGCGCGGCCTGGGGAACGTCGACGCCGAGGAGCACCGCGTCCTCACCCCACTGATCGTCGGACGGGTCCTCGGCGACGAGCACCCCGGACCCGCTCTGGAGCGCCTCATCCCGGAACCCACGCTGACGGATCTCGAGCGCCTCGCCGTGCGACGCACCGTGGAACAGCCGCACCATGGGTGTCGCCGTGGCCGGAGGCGGCGGCGTGTCGGCCGCGGTCAGGCCGGCGACGTCGATCACCAGATGGGTCACCGGCACGTCGTGGCGGGCTCGAGCCTTGGTGACGACATCTCGCTCCAGCCATCGGCTCCGCTCCGGTGGCAGCGTTCCGATCACGATCTCGTGCGGCCGGAAGACGCGAATGGCGTCGTCGAGCGCCTGGAGGGGGTCACCGTCCCCGAGCTGGCCGTTGACCGCGAAGCCGGCATCGTCGAACGCGCCGACCGAGGCGCGCAATCGCTGCTCGGCCGCCTCACGCGCCGCCGTCGTGTCCGAGCTCAACCAATGTGAAACCCGCGAGCCTGGGAGTGCCGGGGCGACGACCAGGATCTCCGCCTGGTCATCGGCCGCACGCTCCCGGACCGCGTCGAGCACGTCTTTGCCGGCGAGGGTCTCGTTGGCGAGGACCAGGATCCGGCGGGGTTCGCGTTCAGCCATGCGCGCACGCTACCCCCACGGGGGGATGCGTCCCGAGCCGATCGCCGGAACGGTGACGCGCTACGGATCGAGCGCCTCCACGAGCCAGCGCTGGAGCGGAGCGAGCGGCTCGAGCCGGTCCGCGCACCAGCCGACGAAGTCGGCAGAGCCGAGCTGGCGTGGGAGGTCATACGCGCCGCCGGCATGCATGGCGCTCATGCGCAGCAGCACCGCCCGCTCACCCTCGGCCTCGTAACCACGCGGCAGCCGCGCGTAGTGCGGCTCGGGCAGGCTCACGCCGTCGATGCCGGCGAGCTCGCCGGTGATCTCGACGAGCCGCTGGCCAAGCGCCGGATCGACCACGGCGTCTCGGTAGGCCTCGAGCACGGGCCTCGGGAAGCCGTGCATGCCCGCGCCCAGATGCACCAGCTCGGGAGTGATGCGCAGGTAGTAGCCGGGGCACTCCCGGCTCCGTCCCGCCCCCTGCCAGAGGAACATGTCGAAGTGCGTCTTGTAGGGCGTCTTGTCCGCGCTGAACCGCGTGTCGCGGTTGATCCGAAAGATCGATCCGTTGACCCTCGGCTCGGCATGGATGCCGGGCCCGACCCGGGCGTTCAGCTCCTCGCCGAGCGCCACGACGAACGCCCTGCCCGGCTCCATCAGGCCCTCGTCGTAGCCGGACCGGTTGGCGTCGAACCACGTCTTGTCGTTGTGTGCCGCGAGCCCCTCGAGGAAGTCGAGCCCCTGTCTCGGGAACCCGGTGAACTCCCCTGCGCTCGTCGCCTGCTTGGCCATGTCGTCCCCCCGATCGGCTGCCTCGACTCTATGACGAGCGTGCGCACCCCCACTCGACATCGATGAGCCGAACGACGCTCGGGCGCGTGCCGACTCTCGTTAGGGCGAAAGCGTCGGCCGCGGCGCCGGGGAACCGGAGTCCGCGTCACGGCGCGGGGGGAGCGCCAGCCCCAGCACGATGCCTCCTGCGATCAGCAGCACCAGGGAGCCCGCGGCCGCCCAGACCGCGAGCTCGCGCAGCTCCTCGACCGGGAGGATCACCGAGCCGATGTCGGCGAACACCGCGTTCAGGTCGGCCGTCGTGAGGCT
The DNA here is from genome assembly GCA_028285405.1 of Thermoleophilia bacterium. Lineage (GTDB taxonomy): Bacteria > Actinomycetota > Thermoleophilia > Miltoncostaeales > Miltoncostaeaceae > JANQPH01. The sequence continues at coordinate 100,260 of JANQPH010000039.1, read as the reverse complement.
CTGCGCGTAGATGCCACCCGAGAGGGTCGCCATCTGGTCGAGCACCTCGGCCGGAGTCGGCTGGTCGGGCCGGCCGGGATCGTCCCCGATCAGGATCGTGTAGACCGGCACCCGGGCGGCGACGGCCTGCTCGGTTGCGGCCGCGGGCGGGAGCGCCCTGCGAATCGAGTTCGCGCCGTCGGTGAGGACGAGGACCCGGGCGGGCGACTCGGCCGCGCTCGCGGGCAGCGGCTCGAGCGCTCCCGCGGTCTCGAGCGAGTCGAGCGCGGCGGCGAGTGCTGGCCCGACGGCCGTGCCCTCACGGGTCGGCTCGCCGGCGATGGTCGAGAGCGTCTGGCGCACCTGCGCATGGTTCGTGGTCGGCGCAAGCCGAACGACCCTGTTGTCGGCGAACGTCACGATCCCGATCGCGGTCGACTCGGGAGCGCTGTCGACGAACTCCTCCGCCGCCGAGAACGCCGCCTGCAACCGGTCGGGCTTCAGATCGTCCTTCAGCATCGAGTTCGAGACGTCGAGGGCGAGCACGACCGTGCTCTGCTCCTCCTCGGCGTCGACCGGAACGGCCGGCTCGGCGAGCGCGACGATCGCGAGCGCGGCGGCGGCCAGCACCAGCACGGCCCCGGCCACCCGCGCGCGGGTGGCGCGAGCAGGGGTCCCGATCTCGAGCACGGTCGGGTCGGCGTACGCGGCCGCGGCTCGCCGGCGGCGGCGAATCCAGGGGATGGCGACGAGCGCGACCGCCGGGATGACCAGCAGCGCCCACAACCACTCCGGCGCCTGAAAGGACAGGTCGAACGGCATCTCTCAGCCCACCCGAGGTGACAGTCGCCAGGCGGCGATGCCCGCGAGCAGGAGGATCCCGGCGGCGATCCCGGCCGGCCACGCGGTCACCTCGCTGAGCACTCGCTCGGTGCCGATGAACGAGCCGAGCCGCTCGTAGACCGCGCTGACGGACTCGGCGTCGCGACTCTCGAAGGCATCGCCGCCGGTGGAGTCGGCCAGGTTGCGAAGCGCCGGAACGTCGGGGGGCACCCGCTGCCCGTTGTCGAGCACGCCGTCGAGCGTGCCGAGCGCCACCGTGAAGACCGGGACCCCGGCCCGCTGGGCCTCGTCAGCGGCGAGACCGACCGGAACGCCGGTCGTGCTCGAACCGTCCGAGAGCAGCAGGATCCGGGCCGCCTCGAGCTCGGCGCCCGGCTCGGTGCTCGCGCCCTGGGTCGCCCGAATCGCCTCGAGCGAGACCGTGACGGCGTCCCCGATCGCGGTTGCCCCGTCGGGGACGAGGCTCTCGACGGCTCGCTCGAACGCCGCCCGATCGGTCGTCGGAGGCAGGAGCACGTTCGCCTCGCCCGAGAAGCTCACCAGGCCGAGCTGATAGGCGCGGGGCACGCTCTCGGCAAAGGTCAGCGCGGCGTCCTGGGCGGCGCGAAGGCGGTACGGCTGCACGTCCTCGGCGGCCATCGATCCCGAGACGTCCACCGCGAGCATGATCGTCGCCCGCTCGCGCGGCTCGTCCCGATATACCTCAGGCCGGGCCAGGGCGAACGTGAGCGCCGCGATCGCGAGCATGGCGAGCCCGACGGGCAGATACCGCCGCCCTCGCGGCGTGCCGGCCGCGGCCGCGACGAGGGCGACGTCGGGGTGCGGCACCCCGTTGCGGCCCCTGCGGCGGCGCCACAGGTGACGGACCCCGAGCGCGGCCGGGATCAGAAGGAGCAGGAGGAAGGCGAGGGGGTTGATGAAGCTCACAGCGCCACCCGGCGTCGCTCGGAGCGACCCTCGAGCGCGCGAGCGAGCGGCAGCACCCACTCGGACCCGGTCTCCACGACCAGATGCCGCGCTCCGGCTCGGGCGAGCATCGACCGCGTCCGCTCGGCGCGCTCAGCGGCGACCCGCGCCAGCCGTTCTCGAAAGCGCGGGTCCGAGGTGTCGACGTCGATGCTCTGGCCGGTCTCGACGTCGCGCAGGCGCATCGGCCCGATCTTCGGCAGCTCCCGCTCCCGCCGGTCCCTCACCTCGACCGCGATCACCTCGTGCGAGCGCCCGAGCATCCCGAGCGCACGCTCCAGATCGGGTGACTCGGGAAAGTCCGACATGACGATCACCGCGCCGCGATGCCGCGCCAGGCGTCCGAGCGCGCGGACGGCCTTGGCGAGGTCGGTGGACTGCGTCGCGCCCGCGTCGGGCAGTGCCCTGACCGCGGCGAGCGCCGCGATCAGCCCGCGGCGGTCGGCGCGCGGTGCGCGGACCAGGTCGAGGTCACCGGCCACGGTGGCCACGACGCCCAGCTGGTCGCCGCGGCGACGGAGCACGACGCCGAGACCGGCGAGGATCTCCTGAGCGAGCTCCATCTTCGTCTGGACGTAGCTGCCGAACCGCATCGACGGCGAGCAGTCGAGCAGGGCCCACGAGGTGAGGACGGGCTCGAGCTCGGGCACCCGGACGTAGGGCTCGCCCATCCGAGCCGACAGCGGCCAGTCCACCCAGCGGACGTCGTCGCCGGGCTCGTAGTTCCGGGTGAGGCTGGGCTCACCGCCGGGCCCGGGGCGCCGGCCACGGCGCTCCCCCTGTAGGAGACCGTCGAGACGGCGCCCGATCCGCAGCTCGACCCGCCGCAGGAGGGCCTCCGGCCGAGCGGTGCCGTTGGGCGTGACGGCGGTGCTCACGACGACTCCGTGTCCGTGGTCGTCCGTCGCCTCAGGCGACGGCGCGGCCGCTGCCGAGGTCCACCTCGGGCTGCGGGATGGCCTCCGCGATCGCGCCCAGCACCTGGTCCGGCTGCACGTCGGCCGCGAGCGCCTCGTAGCTCAGGACGACGCGGTGGCGCAGGACGTCGTGAAAGAGGGCGTGGACGTCCTCCGGCATGACGTAGCTGCGCCCGCGCATGACGGCCAGCGCGCGGCCGCCCCGGATCAGGGCCAGCGACGCCCGGGGCGAGCCGCCGAGGTCCAGATATGGCTCGAGGTGGGCCAGGCCCTCGCTCGTCGGGTTGCGGGTGGCGTTGACCAGGCGCACCGCATAGGTGCGAACGCGGTGGTCGACGAAGCACGTGTCCGTCGCCTCCTGGAGCTCCAGCAGCTGCTCCATGTCGAGCAGCTGGCGCGGGCGCGGCGGGTCGCTCGCCATCCGGCGGACGATCTCCTCCTCGTCCTCGGCGGAGGGGTACCCGACGACGACCTTCATCGCGAAGCGGTCGACCTGCGCCTCGGGCAGCGGGTAGACCCCTTCGCTCTCGATCGGGTTCTGCGTCGCGAGCACGAAGAACGGGCTCGGGGTGGGGTGGCTCTCGCCGGCGATCGTCGCGTGGCCTTCCGCCATCACCTCGAGCAGCGCCGACTGCACCTTCGCCGGTGCCCGGTTGATCTCGTCGGCCAGGACGAAGTTCGCGAACACCGGGCCCAGCCGGGTGACGAACCGGCCGTCGCGGTCGAGCACCTGCCCCCCGACCACGTCGGCGGGAACCAGGTCGGGCGTGAACTGGATGCGGCTGAACTGCCCGCCGACGACCCGTGCCACGGTCTCGAGCGTCAGGGTCTTGGCGAGGCCGGGAACACCTTCGAGCAGCACGTGCCCTCGTGCCAGGAGCGCGACCAGGACTCGGTCGAGCAGGCGGTCCTGGCCGACGATGACGCGGCGAAGCTCGTAGAGGACGGCCTCGAGCCGCTCTCTCGGTGGGCTGCCGCTCGCGGGAATGGCGGTCGGATCCATCTGCTCGGGACTCCTGGGTTCGGGACCTGTCAGGGAACTTGCTGGAGAAGCGCGTCGACGCGAGAGACCGGCACCGCGAAACCGATGCCGACGTTTCCGGGGATCGGCGAGCCGATCGAGGTCGGGATGCCGACCAGCCGGCCACGCAGGTCGAAGAGGCCGCCGCCCGAGTTGCCCGGGTTGATCGGGGCGTCGGTCTGGATCATCGGGACGCCGCCGGCGCGCTGGCGCCCGATGTTGCTGACGACACCGGCCGTGACCGTGCTCTCGAGGCCGAACGGGCTGCCGATGGCGAACACCGTGTCGCCGGGACGAAGACCCCCGCTGGGCTCGGGCGCGAGCCGGGCACCCTGGCCGACGACCTGGGTCGGCCGCAGAATGGCGAGGTCCTGGCGTCCGTCGGCGCGAACGACGTCCGCGGGGACGCTCCGCCCGTCGCTCGTGACCACCGTCGCGCCGTCGGCGCCCGAGATCACGTGCTCGTTCGTCACGACCAGGCCGCGCGGAGACGTGATGACCCCGCTCCCCTGGCCGGTGGCCGTCTCCACAGTCACCACGGACGGCGATGCCAGGGTGACCGCGTCCTGCAGCGGGAGCTCGGCGAGCGTCGGCGGAGTGACCGGCGGCGAGCCGGGATCGCTGCCGGTCGGCTGATCGACGATCGCGGTGCCCGACGGCTCGTCGTCGAGCACCCGCGCGATGACCCCACCCGCGGCGCCCGCACCGACGATCGCGAGCACCGCCACCCCGGCGACGAGCGCGCGCCGGGCGCGCACCGCGTCGAGGCGTCGGGGTGGCCGTGGGGGCTTGGGCACGGCCCGGGCCTCCTCGGTCCGACCGAGCGGCGGCAGGCCCCCGCGGACCGGCTCCGGCCGAGCCGCGATGGGCGGAAGCCCCGGACCGCGGCTCGGCCGCGGCGTCAGCGGGGGCAGACCCTCGTCGTCGCCTCGCTTCGGCGGGATCGGCGGAAGCTCGCTCGACACGGGTGAGTTGTACCGCGCGTGTCTAAAGAACACGTTATGGCGTGGGGAATCCGAACGTGTCGCCGCGCGGCGCCGTCACGCGCCCCCGGCGAGGAACGCGGCGATCGCACGCCGAGCGGCGGGGTCCTCCCACAGGACGCGATGGCCGCCGTCGAAGAGCTCGAGTCGGGCACCCGGGATCTGTGACTCGAGCGCCGCCTGGTTGCCGGTCGGGGCGACGCCGTCGTACGTGCCGCCGACGATCAGCGTCGGCGCGGTGATGTCGGGCAGGCGGTCGTAGGTGTCGTGGGTCCGGCGCGCGGCCAGCTGCTGCGCCATGCCCTTGGCCCGCCGCGGCTCGGCGGCCGCCGCCTCAACCCGCTCGAGCTCGTCCAGGGCGATCCTGTACTCGTCGGGATGGGCATCCCGCCACGCCCGGTCCCGTCGCAGATCCCAGCACTCGATGAAGCGCTGCTGGCGCTCTCCGTCGGGCAGCGCATGCAGCTCGTGGAGCGGATACGACGCGCCGCCCGCGCCCCCGCTCGAGGTGCAGAGCAACACGAGCCGACGGATCCGGCCGGAATGTCGCAGTGCCGCCTCCTGGGCGACCATGCCGCCGAACGAGTAGCCGACCACGTCGGCCCGCTCCCAGCCGACCGTGTCGAGCACACCAGCGACGTCGTCGGCGAAGTCGGCCATCGTCGGGTCGGTCGCTCCGCCAGGCGACGAGCCGAGGCCGCGCTGGTCGTAGGCGAGCATCGAGAACATGCCGGCGAGCGGGTCGACGAAGGGCGTGACCTCGGGATGCCCGCGGAGGTCGGTGTCGCTTCCCGGCAGGAAGAGCAGCGGCGGCCCGTTGCCAACCGCCTCGCAGTAGAGGGTGATGCCCTGTGGTGTGCGAACGAACGGCACGTGACCTCAGCGGCCGGGGTGGGTGTGCCTGCGAGCGGAGCGTACTTCCGGCGCTGCCGGCAGGCGAGGAGCAGGGCCGCCCGGGGGCGCCGGCACGGGTCGCCCGCTCACCGTGGCACCCTCGAGGCGACGGGGATCGGAAACCGCAGCGCGACCCTCGCCCCGCCGAGCTCGGAGCGTCCGGCGCCGAGCGTGCCGCCCGCCCCCTCGACGGTTCGGCGAGCGATGTCGAGGCCGAGCCCCGTCGAGCCGCCATCGCTCACCCCCCGCTCGTGCACGTGTCCGTCCGGGAAACCCGGGCCGTCGTCCTCGACGATCAGCGTCGCGCTGGCGCCCACGGACTCGACGCAGACCCGAACCGACGTCCCGTGGGGGGTGTGGGTCATCGCGTTGTCGAGCAGCACGTCGACGACGGCCTCCAGATCCTCCTCCCCGACCTGGACCATCAGGGGCGGCTCGCTCTGCACCTGCGCCCCGAGGCTCCGGCCCATCTCTGCCGCGACCTCGGACCAGTCGGCGACCCGCTCCCGCACCACCTCCGCCAGGTTCGATCGCGTCGTCGGGTCGTGCCGAACCGAGCCGCGGCGCATCTCGGCGATGATCTCGCTCAGCGTCGCCTCGAGCCGCCCCACCCGGTCGCGCAGCTGGGCCGACTCCTCGCTGTCGGGCAGCGCCTCGACCTCCAGGTGGAGGGCGGTCACGGGCGTGCGCAACCGATGGACGAGATCGGCAACCGACTCACGCTCCTCGGCGAGCAGTTCCTCGATGCGATCGGCGAGCACGTTCAGCGTCGCCCCGAGCTCCCGGATCTCGGCGGGGCCCGACTGCTCGACCCGGGTGTCCAGGTGCCCGGCCTGGAGCTTGCGCGCGGCTTCGGTCATCCGCTTGGTCGGGCGCGAGATCGACCGGGCGGCGACCACGCCGACGGCCGCCGCGAGGGCGACGGCCAGGAGCGCGCTCAGCGCGAGCGTGATGTAGAACGCGCGCAGGTCGCCCTGGAAGGCCCTGGCCGGAGCCTCGAGCCTGATCACGAAGTCGGATGGCCGCTCGAACCGCGCGTTGTTCGGCACGTACACGACGACGCCGCCGTTCTCCCGCACCTCGGACTGCGTTCCGGCGAAGCCGGCCGCGACCCGCTCGCTCGCCGGGATCGGCTCGCCGATCACCGCGCCGTCCACGGCATACACCGTGACGACGAACCGCGACGTCTCGATGTCGAGCCGGCTGACCGCGAGCTCGATCGCGGCCGGCTGGCTGTCGTTGTCGATGAACGCCGCGAGCGACCTCGCCGTCGCCACGGCGGAGTCGATGTCGTCGTCGCGCTCGAGGTTCGTGACGACCACCGCTAGCGGGATCGCGAAGGCGAGGGAGACGAGGGCCGTCATCGTCGCCATGACGATGACGAGCCGGCGCGTCACGGCTCCGAGCCGGGCGCGACGAGCTTCACGCCGACCCCGCGCACCGCTCGCAGGTACTTGGGCTCGGCCGCGGTCTCGCCGAGCTGGCGCCGCAGCGCCGAGATGTGGACGTCGATCGTCGAGCTCGTCGTCGACAGCGGGTCGTTCCACACCTCTCGTGCGATCTCGTCGCGGCTGACGAGCTCACCGGCCCGCTCCGCCAGGTACGAGAGGAGCTCGAACTCGCGCCGTCGCAGCTCGAGCGGACGGCCGTCGATGGTCGCCTCGTGGGCGCTGATGTCGACCCGGAGGTCGCCGAGGGTCACGACGCTCGGCGCCTTCATCCGTCCGCGGCGCAGTACGGCCCGAATCCGCGCGTCGAGCTGCTCGCCCGAGAACGGCTTGACGACGTACTCGTCGGCACCGAGATCGAGCGCCCGTACGATCGTCTCCTCGTCGTCCCGCGCGGTCGCGATGATCACCGGGACGTCGCTGATGCTGCGGATCATCTTGAGGACATCGGTTCCGTCGAGATCGGGCAGGCCCAGGTCGAGGACGACGACGTCCGGGGCGGCAGCGTTCAGCTTCGCCAGGCCGACTGCGCCCTGATCGGCGATCTCGACCACGTGGCGCTGCTGGCGCAGGACCTTGGCCAGCGAGGCCACGATCTGCTCGTCATCCTCGATGAGGAGCACGTTCGCCACCGACCAAGCGTACTCTCGGGTCTCCGATGAGCGCCGGCAATCTCCACGAGCTGATCCTGGGCCCGTGGTTGGGCGACGAGCACGCGGGGCGCACCGCGATCGCGGACGACAGCGGCCGGTGGTCGTTCGCCGAGCTCGACGCCGCGGCCGCACGGGCGGCGGGGACACTGGCCGGCGCCGGCGTCACACGGGGAGACCGGGTGGCGATCCTGCTGCCCGACTCGCGAGTCTGGGCTGCCGCGTTCCTCGGCGCCACCCGGCTCGGCGCCGTCGCCGTCGCCCTCAACCCCGACGGCCCGGTCGCCGACCCGATCGACGACTCGGAGCCCCGCGTGGTGGTCGCCTCCGAGGCCGCCGACCCGGGCGACCTCGCCCGCATCGACCCCGATGGCCTGCTCGCCGGCCCGGAGCACCCGGTCACAGACGTCGGCGCCGACGAGCTCGCCTACCTCGTCTACTCCTCGGGCTCCACCGGGCGCCCGAAGGCGGCGATGCACAGCCACGGCGATCTGCGCGCCGGGATCGAGACCTACGCAGCGAAGGTGCTGCGCCTCACACCGGCGGATCGGTGCTTCTCGATGGCCCGTCTGTTCACTTCCCTCGGCTTCGGGAATGGCTTCTTTCGCGTCCTCGGAAGTGGATCGACGGTCGTGCTCCGAGAGCGACAGCCGGGCGCGTCGGAGATGGCCTCGCTGATCGAGCGCGAGGGGGTGACCGTGCTGAGCGCGGTCCCCACGAGCTGGGCGCAGCTGGGGGCCCTCGCGAGGCGCCGGCCCGAGGTGTCGGCGGCGCTCGGAGCGCTCCGGGCCGGCGTCGCCTCGGGCGACGCGCTCCCGCCGTCGGTCGCGGACGCGGTGCGGGACGCCTCGGGCCTCGAGCTGATGGTCGGGCTTGGCTGCTCGGAGTGCTCCAACATCGTCATCTCGACGGAGCTCGGCGAGCCGGCCGCGGGCACGCTCGGACGATCGGTCCCCGGCGTCGACATCGAGCTGCGCGACGAGCACGACCACCCGGTCTCGCCGGGCACCCCGGGACGACTCTGGATTCGGAGCGACTCCAACACGAGCGGCTACTGGCGTCGCGAGGAGCTGACCGCCGACGTCGTCCACGGAGACTGGCTGCGGATGGGCGACATGCTCGAGGAGCGCGGCGGACGCTATGTGTACGTCGGGCGCGCCGACGACATGTTCAAGGTCGACGGCGGCTGGGTCAGCGGAACCCAGGTCGAGGCCGCCCTGCTCGAGCATCCCGGAGTCGCCGAGGTCGCGGTGGTGTCCCGCCCGGACGCGCGCGGGCTCGCGCGGACAGCGGCGGCGATCGTGCTCGAGCCGGGTGTCGAGGACGCGCCCGCGGACGAGCTGCGCCACCTCGTCTCGGACGCCGTCGGCGAGCACGCGATCCCCCGGATGGTCTCGGTCCGGGCACAGCTTCCGCGCGTCGCCAGCGGCAAGATCAACCGCCGCGCCCTGCGAGAGGAGCCCGAGGGCGCCTGGGAGTAGCCCGGCCGGGCTCAGCCCCGGTCGCGCCGGCGCGTGATGTCGGCGAGCGAGTCGGCCACGCCGTCCGCCAGCCGGGCCTTCTCGGTCGCCCGGGCCGCCCGCACGCGGAGCCGCTCAGCCTGTGCCGCGGCCTCGTCGTCCCCGTCGGCCGCCGCGGCCTCGTAGCGCTTCATCCGATCTGCGAGGTCGCGAACCCGCTGCCATGCGTCGTCGGCGACGCTGTCGGCACCCGGCTCGGCCCGCTCGCTCATTCTGTGGCGCCCGCCGAGCTGTCGCCGCTGGACTTGGGGGAGTCGCCCTCGGGCGGGGCGCCGCCGCCGTTTCGCTCGGCGCCCCCACGGTTGCGTGGCCGTCGTCTGCGCCGGCGGCGGCGCGGCTTTCGCTCCTGACCGTCGCCCTGGCCGTTCTGGCTCTGGTCGGCCTGAGTCGCGCTCGTCTGCTCGGCGCTCTTCTGGCCACCCTGCGCACCGGGCTGGTTGTCGCCGGAGCGCATCCGGCGGCGACGGCGGCGGCCCGAGCCGTCGCCCTTGCGACCCCTGCGAGACTCACCGACACCGACCTCCTCCGCGCTCGGAAGCCGAGGTAGGCGCGCGCGCAGCGCGTTCCAGGCTCGCCGGCTCTGGAGGGCCTTGGGGTGCATGGCGCCGACCGCGGCGCGCAGAGCCCGGCGCGCGTCGGGCGTGGTCAGGTCGAGCGAGTCGAGGTACCCCCGAAGCTCGGCCCATCCCCCCGCCGACGCGGCCGCCCGACCGGCGAGCCGCAGGTACTCGCTTCGCACCGGCACGTCGTCGTCACCGAGCATGACCGCCAGCCGGGCCGCCTGGCCGAGCCGGAGCGACGTCTTGCCGTTCGGCACCGCCGGCGGCGGCGCCTGCTCGCCGGCCGCCCGGAGCCACTGGCCGATGAGGTTGAGCTCGCCACCGTTCGAGATCAGGTGGTTGGCCTCCCACGCGGCGATCCGGGCCGCCTCCTGGTTGCGGCCGGGTCGCTCGGTGTCGGCCAGCGAGCGCGACACGTCCCACGCCCACGCCGGTGCCCAGGGCGATGCCTCCTGCAGAGCGGTCCAGCGCCGGCGCCGATCGGTCGAGCGACCGAGCTGCTCGAGCGTCGCCAGGCGATCCCACCGGTCCGCCACGTCCGCGTGCCACCAGATCGCGCGGAGGCGCTCGCGCTGGGTCATGCGCAGCCGGTCGAGGACCTTGCGCGGCACGTCGTCCGGAAGCCGCTCGCGCGCATCCGGCTGGGTGATCAGCGCCATCGCCCAGCTGCGCCACACGGTCTGCATCTGCTCCGGGTCGATCTTGCGCTCGAGCAGACCCGAGAGCGCCCACCACGCCGGAGCGGCATCCGGAACGAGACCCGCGGTGATGGTCTCGGCCACCTCCGACGCGGACACCTCGGAACCGGCGGCCTGGACCCAGTCCTCCATCAGCGTGGTCGGCAGCTGGCCCGGATCCGCCTCGCGCCATCCACCGTCCTTCAGGCCGGCGGCGATCTCGCGCGGATCGGCGCTCGGGTTGACCAGGTTGGCGAGGCCGTTCTCGGCGGCGAGCGCCTCTGCGGCCTTGGCCAGCTTGCCGCGCTCGCTCGAGTCCGGCGGACCGGCGACACGTCCGAGCGGCTTGTACCAGCCCATGCCGAACACCTCGTGGCTGGTCTGGACGCCCATCTTGTCGCCTGCGGGCAGGAACTCGACCGACACGGCCTCCTTGCCCTCGGCGGGACGCATCACCCGCCCGAGTCGCTGCACGAAGACCCGCTCGGACGTCGTCGGCGCGAGGTGCATCACGACCGCGGCCCGGGTCTCGTCCCAGCCCTCGGTGAGGAGATCGGCGTTGCAGAGGACGTCGATCCGGCCCGCGCCGAAGTCCATCAGGATGCGCGACAGCTCGAGCTTCGGCGTCTGGCCCGACACGGCGGCCGCCTTCACGTCGCGAGCCTTGAGCTCGTCGGCCAGCGCATGCGCCTGGGCGACCGTCGCCGTGTAGGCGACTCCGGCCAGCTCGAGCGGCGCGAAGTGCTCGTGCCACACCTCGGCGCAGGCCCGGTGCCAGAGCGCGCGGTCGAGGGCGCGACCCAGGCTCGCCTGATCGAAGTCGCCGCGGACCTTGGCGACGTCGGTCAGGTCGATCGAGCGCTCGACGCGCAGCGAGCGAAGCGGGCAGAGGATGCCCCGCTCGATCGCCGACTGGCGGTCGAGGGTGGTCGCGACCGGCCCGAAGACCTGCTCGACGTGCCCGGTGGTGGTGGCGCCGGTCGCGGTGAAGCCGACGGCGATACCGTTGCTCGCCCGGTCGAGCATCCTTCGCGTGCGAGCGCCGAGCGCGGTGTGCGCCTCGTCGCAGATCAGCAGGTCGACCTGGTCCCACGCCATCTCGGTCTCGTGCCGAAGCGCCGCCTGGTAGGTGCTGATCGTCACGCCGGGGAGCCCGGCGAACTCGGGCCCCTCGGGCGTGGTCTTGAGACTCGGGAAGTGACGAGCCAGCGCGGCGACGGTCTGCTCGGCCAGGTTGCGCCGGGGGACGAGGATCAGCGTCGAGCCGCCGAGCGCGGCGGCCAGCGCGCAGAACATGACGGTCTTCCCGGAGCCCGTCGGCGCGTCGACCCAGGTCCGCTGCACACCGTGCGAGAGGCGGACGGCCAGCTCGTCGAGCGCCTCGATCTGGTGCGGGCGCAGGACGACGTCGGGCCACGAGCTCGACGGATCGTCGAGCGCGATGCGCAGGGCGTCTCCCGGCGAAGCAGGAGCGCTCGTCGTGACTGTCTCGGGGGATGCCTCAGCCATGCTCGAGCTGACGCTCCGAGTCGGTGGCGCGGCGGACGGCAGCGGCTCCTGCCTGACGACGAGAGAGCCGCTGGGCGCGTCGAGGTGGTGTCTCGTCGCGGCGCCACAGACGGCGGGGCGCAGTCGAGGCGGACAGTAGCAGCAGGACGCGGCGGGCTCCATGCGAACTTGCAACTGGCGCACAACACCCACACCCTCGGCACAACACCGACACCCGAGGTTGGTGTTTCAATAACCCGACGCCCACGGAACGGGCACGAGGACCAGACCCCAGCCATGACCAAGTCCGGCACGACGATGGAGCAACCCGCGGTCACGGGCGACGAGCCCGGGCCGCGCCGTCGCTGGGCGCCTTGGATGCAGCTGGCGGCGATCGCCCTGTCGTTCGCGGTGATCGGGTTCGTGGCCGGCTGGATCCTGCGCGGCGAGGGCGGAACGGTCACCGAGCTCCCGCCGGCGTCCGCGGAGATCACGACGACGACCGAGCCGGACCCCGGCGCCGAGCCGCAGACGCAGACCGATCCGCAGACGAGCACGACCGCCGAGCCCGGCGACCTGCCTCCCCGAGCCGAAGTGTCAGTCGTCGTGCTGAACGGCGGAACGGTCAACGGCCTCGCCGGTCAGACGGCCGAAACCGCCGAGGCGCTCGGCTACGCGGACGTCGTGGCCGACAACGCCCCGACCCAGGAGGGCCCGACGACCGTCTACTTCACGGCGGGCAACCAGGCCGCCGCCGAGCGCGCGGCGACCGATCTCGAGCTCGGGCCGGTGGAGCAGCTGCCCGACTCCGGAGATCTCGCGATCGCGGCGAGCCAGGCCGCCCCGGGCGGCAGCGACGTCGTGATCGTGCTCGGAACCGGCTAGCCGTGCGGGTCGGGGTCCGGGTCGCCCAGTACGGGAGCGACTGGGCCGCCCTGCAAGACGGGGCGCTCCGTGCCGAGGCGCTCGGCTTCGAGTCGATCTGGGTGAACGACCACCTGCGCTCGCCCGGCCGGCTCGCCGACGAGCCGGCGTTCGACGCGTTCGTGACGCTGTCGGCGCTCGCGCCGCAGACCAGCCGGGCCCGCCTCGGCATCGTCGTCCTGTCGGCCGCGTACCGGCCCGCTCCGCTCGCTGCCAAGATGGCGACGCTGCTCGACGTGATCTCCGGGGGGCGACTCACGATCGGCCTCGGCACCGGATCGCACGAGGCCGAGCACCATGCCTACGGCTTCCCGTTCGGCACCCCGCGCGAGCGGAGCGCGGGCCTCGAGCACGCGCTCGACGTCATGCGCCAGATGTTCGAGCACCCCGGCGGAGCCACGCTGGCGGGCACCCTCGACGACGCCCCGAACCAGCCGCCGCCCGTCCAGGCGGGAGGTCCGCCGATCTGGGTCGCCGCGCACAAGCGACGGCTGCTCGGCGTCGCCGGTGCGAAGGCGGACGGCATCATCGCGGCCTTCATCGACCCGCAGGAGCTGTCGAGCCGGCTCGAGGTCGCACGCGAGGCCCATGCCGCTGCCGGGCGACCGCGGCCACTCGAATGCGCCATCTACACCTTCGCGCTGGCGGGCTCCGAGCCCGAGCAGGAGGCGTGGCTGAGACCCGAGGCGGACGCGCTCGGAACCACCCCCCGCCAGCTCCTGCGCTGGCTGCGCTCGACCGGCCTGGTCGATACGCGCGACGGGGTTCGAGAGCGGCTCGCCGCGCTCGAGTCGGTGGGCGCGACGCAGGCGATCTTCTGCCTTCCGTCCCGGACACCGCCGGACGCGCTCGAGGCACTGGCCGAGGCGACGCTCCCGGGGCCGCCGGCGGCCGAGTAGCCCGGGCTCTCGGGCAGGGACCTCGCCGCGACGCGGGAGAAACCTGCGGAGTTCCACAGTTCACCCGGCGCGGTTCCCCCGCTTGCCTGAGAACCGATGGGTGGTCTCGAGCAACCCAGGCGCCCGGGCGGGCACGGGAAGACCCGCTGGATGGGTCCGTTGGCGAAGCGCCTCGCGCTCGGCATCGCCCTCGCGATACCCGTCGCCGCCCTCTGGGTCGGAGCGCTCGTGCTCCTCGTCCTGTTCGTGCGAACCGGCGCCAGGCCGGGCCGGCCGCTCATGGTGCTCCTCGCGGTTCCGGTGGCGGCGACGGCGTGCGCGTGGTTCGTCTATCGCGATCGCTTCCCCGGGCGACCACCGGCGCGGCTCGACGGCCAGGTCTGGAGAGGGATCGTGGAGCGCGTTCGCGCGCGATGGCCAGGCGAGCTGCGGGGGGGTGCGGAGAGCACCTACTACGCCGAGCTGTCCGACCTCTCGACGGATCGAGTGGCGTATGCGGTCTCGCAGCTCGTGGACGACCCGCGGGCGTCGTTTCCCACGCCGGTGGAGCTGCGCAGGCGCGCGAAGGCCATCCCGGACGACCGCGCGCTCCCCTCGGCCAAGACGTTCCTACATACCCCGGGGTCGGCTTCGGAGCAGACCGGGCAAGAGCGTCGCGAGGGCCGCGGTGTCCTCCCAGCCGCGGGAGCGACCTGGATCGCGGGGAACGCCCGCTCCCGCCGCGACCGAGACGGCACGGACGACTCGGACAGTGACGGCCTCGACTGGAGCAACCTCTTCGACGCGTGACGAGACGGGGTGCCCTGCCGGCCCGTCAGTCCAGCCCGAGGAAGTCGAGGAGGAGCTCGTTTACGCGATCCGGCGCCTCCTGCTGGACCCAATGGCTGACACCGGGGAGACGCTCGATCCGAAGGGGACCGGCCACCTTGGTCGCCGATCGCTCGAGCAGGATCGGGCTCATGTAGGCGTCCGCCTCGCCCCAGATGATCATCGTGGGCACCGTCACCTGCGGCAGGTCGGGCGGCGGGCGAAGCCACGAGGCGGGCGGGATGTTCGCGCGGTAGTAGTTCAGCGCCGCGGTGAGCGCGCCGTCGCGGCGCAGCGCGGCCACGAACCGCTCCTGCTCCTCGTCGCCGAAGACGCCCGGGGCCGCCGTGTCGAACACGAAGCTGCGGAGGTTCGCGAAGTCGTCGGCGCTCAGCCACGCCTCGGCGACCCCAGCGAACTGGAAGAGGAGCATGTACCAGCTGCGCCGCTGCTGCTCGGGCACCTGCCGCGCCTCGGCCGAGGCGATCGGGTGTGGGCTGTTCAGGATCGTGAGGGACCTGACGCGCTCGGGCGAGCGCGCGGCGAGCACCCAGGCGATGCTGCCGCCCCAGTCGTGGCCGACCAGATGGGCGGACTCGGCGTCGATCGCGTCGAGCAGGCCGACGATGTCGCCGACGAGGTTGGGCAGGGCGTAGGCCTCGACCCCGCTCGGACGGTCGGAGTCGCCGTAGCCGCGCAGGTCGGGCGCGAGCGCGCGGACCCCGGCCTCGGCCAGCACCGGCAGCTGGTGACGCCAGGAATACGACAGCTCGGGGAAGCCGTGGAGCAGGACGACCGGCGCTCCGCTCCCCTCGCTCGCCACCGACAGCCTGATGTCCCCGACCTTGATGCGCTCGGTGCTCACTCGGTCACTCCCCTCAGCTCGACGACCGTCGACTCCGCGAACGGCGACGTGTACTCCAGGCCCATGCGCTCGTAGACCGCCGCCGGCACGGAGATGTCAGCCAGCAGAAGCCGGCCGACCAGCGGACGCGCGGCCGCCTCGCGCAGCCCGCGCTTGGGCAGCGCCAGGGTCATCGTCGCCTCCGCCGTGACGTGCGCGCCGGGCACCGTTCCGCTCGAGAGCTCGAGCCCGGTGGGTGAGTCGAGCGCGAGCACCCGCCGCCCGGCGCTCGCCTCGACGAGCTCGTGCATGCGCCCCTGCGGTGCCCCCGTGCCGGAGTACCCGAGCAGCGCGTCGACGACGAGATCCGCGGAGCGGACGTCGTCGACCCCGGCATCGAGCGGTACGCCGGTGGGCGTGAGCGCCGCGAGCTGACGCGCGGGCACGTCGGCGAGGGCCGCGGCCTCGGCGCCGAGCGCCACGCCCACGTCCGCGCCGGCGACGGCCAGATGGCGAGCGCTCACGAGCCCGCCGCCGCCGTTCCCACCCGGGCCGGCGAGCACGACGATCCGGCGGCCCTCGATCCCGTCGAGCATCCACCGGGCGACCATCGCCAGGTTGCGTCCGGCGTTCTCCATCATTTGGATGAGGGCGATCCGCATCTCCTCGATCATCAGCCGGTCGACCTCGATCATCTGCTCGACCGACAGCCAGGGAACCGACTCCGCGGGGATCGCCGGCGGCACAGCGGCGCGAATCACGGGTGTCCTTTCGTGAGATGGCTCGGCGCTCCGAGCCCGTGGGCATGAGACCAGCTGCAGTCGTCGGATCGCAAGCCCCGGCCCCGCCACGCCGACCCGATGCCTGATCCGACACCCGACCTCGCGCCGACGCCGCCGCCGGAGGCGAAGCTCACGCCGCCGGAGGGGCGGGGCGGCCTGATCGACCGACCCGCGCTGATGCGGACGCTCGAGGGAGTGTGGTCGCGACGCATGACCCTCGTCGCCGCGCCGGCCGGCTCCGGCAAGACCACCTCCCTGGCGGCCTGGGCGAGGCGGCAGGGCCAGCTCACCGGCGCCGAGCGCCGGGACGTGGCCTGGCTGACCGTCGAGCCCGAAGACGCGGACCCGTGGCGGTTCTGGTCGGCGGTCGTGTTCGCGATTCGCCGCGTCCGACCCGACCTCGGCCTGCCGGCGCTGTCCGCGCTCGTCTCGTCGGCCGACCCGGTCGAGCTCGCGCTGCCCGGGCTCCTCGCGGAGCTCGGCGCGCAGCGGGCTCCGATCGCGCTGGTCATCGACGACCTCCACCTCGTCGGCAACCCGACGGTCCACCGCGGACTGGGGGAGCTGCTCGCACGGCTGCCCCCGAACGCGCACGTCGTGATCTCGACCCGGGTCGAGCCACCGGTCGGTGTCGGACGGCTCCGCGCGCACGGCGAGCTGATGGAGCTCGGCGCCGACCAGTTGCGCTTGCAGTCCGACGAGGCCACCGACCTGCTGCGGACAGGGCTCGGCATCGAGCTGCGCGAGGACCAGGTCGCCCGGCTCACCGAGCGCACCGAGGGCTGGGCGGCCGGTCTCTACCTGGCGGGGCTCTCGATGCGCGACCGAGGAGATCCGGGGGACTTCATCGACGCGTTCGCCGGCGACGACCGCCACGTCGTCGACTACCTCGGCCCCGAGGTGATCGACGCGCAGCCCGAGGCGATCAGGGACTTCCTAGTGCGGACGTCGGTCCTGGACCGCCTGAGCGGTGAGCTCTGCGACGCGGTGCTCGACTCCACCGGCTCGGCGACGGTGCTCGCCCAGCTCGAGCGCTCGAACCTCTTCCTGATTCCGCTCGATGCCCGCCGGCGCTGGTTTCGGTTCCATCGCCTCTTCCGGGATCTGCTGGCCGACCGGCTCGAGCGGGACCACCCCGGCGAGGCGAGGACGCTTCACCGCCGCGCGGCCGCGTGGCTCGAGTCGAACGGCGATCCCACCGCGGCGATCCCACATGCGCTCGCCGGTGGGGACACCGATGCCGCCGCGCGGCTGGTCGCGACCGTGTGGCTCGAGGTCGGCAACCGCGGGTGGATGGCGACCGTCGCCAGTTGGCTCGGTCAGCTGCCCGACGAGGTCGTCGAAGCCGACCCGCGGCTCTCGCTGGCGCGGGCATGGACCGCCCTGACCGTGGGGACGGCGGACGACATCGAGCCCTGGCTGGCCGCCGCCGAACGGCGCGCGGACGGGGCGATCGAGCTGCCGGGGGCCTCGACCGTCGAGTCGTCCGCCGCCATGGCCCGCGCGATGCGCGGCGGGCAGATCGGAGACGTCGGCCGGGCCACGGCCGCGGCGAGGCGGGCCGTGGCGCACGAGACCGCCCCCGACTCCCCCGGCCGGGCGAGGGCGTGCGCCGCCTACGGCCTCAACCTCTTCTGGAGCGGCGCGAGCGACGACGCCGAGCGCTATCTGGAGGAGGCGCTGGCGGCCAGCTCGGCGTCGGGACAGTTCATCGCCCAGGTCACCGCGGCGGCGCACCTGGCGCTGATCGAGCTCGAGCAAGGCGACCCCGACGCCGCATCCGATCGGCTCCGTGCCGGCGAGGAGCTCGCGACCGCCCACGGCCTGGGTGATCTCGGCCAGCTGGCGGTGCTCCAGCTCGCCGCGGGACGGCTCGAGCTCGCCCGGGACGACCCGCGGGCCGGCGTCGAGCGCCTGGAGCGGGCGATCACGGCGGCGCGGACGGCGCGCGCGCCGGTCCCGCTCGCGGCGGCACAGCTCGAGCTGGCCCGAGCCCACCACCGGACGGGCGACCACGCCGCGGCGGCGGCGCTGCTCGAGTCGGCCCGCGCGCAGATCGCTCGGGCTCGAGATCCCGGCGTGCTGGTCGAGCGGCTGAGTCGGGTCGCCGAGGAGGTGACCCAGCCGGCCACGCCGGTCGCACCGCTCCGGGAGGACCTGACCGACCGCGAGCTGGAGGTGCTGCGACTGCTCCCCTCCCTGCGGTCACAACGCGAGATCGCCGACGAGCTGTTCGTGTCGCACAACACGGTGAAGACGCACCTGCGCGGCATCTACCGGAAGCTGGGCGCGTCCTCCCGAACCACGGCCGTGTCGCGCGCACGCGAGCTCGGCTTGCTCGATCGAGACCGATGAAGCACGAAGCCACCGTTGGGACACGGCCCTGCAACGCAACGTCCGCGAGGGGTCGCCAAGCTGCGATCGTCTGTTGACCGCGGTGAACACCGGGCAGAGGGCGAGGGGCTGAGCATGGGGAAGATCGTCTACAGCATGGCCGGCGAAGGACGCGGCCACGCCACGCGCGTGAAAACCATCGTCGAGAGCCTGCGGCACGAGCACGAGATCCACCTGCTGGCGCCGGGCGACGCGTACGAGCTGCTCGCGCCGGCCTACGCGGGCACCGACGTCCACATCCGTCGCCTCCCGGCGCTGCGCTTCGGTTACGGGCGCTCGGCGGCGATCGACCCCCTGCGAACGATCGGCGGCGGCGGGAAGTACTTCGCCCACATGCCGAAGCTGCGGCGCCAGGTGGGCGACTTCCTCCGAAAGCTCGGCCCGGACCTGGCGATCGTCGACTTCGAGCCCATCCTCCCGCGAGCCGCTCGCGACGTCGGAGTTCCCTTCATCAGCCTCGACCACCAGCACGTGCTGGTGGTCAGCGACTTCCGCGAGCTCCCACCATTCCTGCGCCTCTGCACGAATGCCGGCGGCGTGGCGGTTCGCCGCTGGAGCCCCGGCCAGTCCGCGATCGTCGTCTCGAGCTTCTACAAGCCGCCGCTGCGCACGGCTTGGCGGGCCGCCCAGCAGGTCGGCGTGCTGCTGCGACCCCAGATCGCCTCGCGCAAGGGCGAGCGAGGCCAGCACCTGGTCGCCTACTTCCGCAGGACGGTCAACCCGAACGTCCTCGATGCCCTCGAGCGACTGGGACGCGACGTGCGCGTCTACGGGGCGGGGGAGCTCCCCAGCCGCGGGAAGGTCAGCTTCCGGCCGGTGAGCGAGCAGGGGTTCATCGACGACCTCGCCACCTCCGAGGCGCTGATCGCGAGCGCCGGGAACCAGGTGGTCGGCGAGGCGCTCCACCTCGGCAAGCCCGTCTTCGGCATCCCCGAGCCGATGAACTTCGAGCAGCACGTGAACGCGCACTTCATCCAGACGAGCGGCGCCGGCGAGTGCTCCTCGCACGACGGTCTGACGCCGGAGCGGATCGACGACTTCCTGCAGCGGATCGACGAGTTTCGCGCCCGCATCCCCACGGACGGCCACGACGGCACCGGCCCGGCGCTGGCCACGATCCGCCGCATGCTCCCATAGCCGCGGGCCCGCCCGACGAAGGGTTGACAGGAGCGACCTCGCCGAGCGATAGTTGACCGGTCGGTCAGCTGAGAGGGCGATGGCACCACCGAGCGACACGGAGCAACGGCTCGTCGAGGCCGCGCGCCGGCTGTGGCACATGCGCAGCTACGGCGATGTCGGCGTGAACGAGATCTGCGAGGCCGCGGATGTCCGCAAGGGCAGCTTCTACCACTACTTCCCCGGCAAGCACGACCTCGCCATCGCGGTGATCGACGACCACTGGCGGGAGGCCTACGAGACGGTCGTCCTCCCGACGCGGGCCGACGGCGGCACGCCCCTCGAGCAGCTCGACCAGCTGGTGGTGCGCATCGGGCTCGAGATCCGGCGGATGACCGAGGAGCTCGGCGTCGTCCCCGGCTGCCCGTTCGGGAATCTGGCGGTCGAGCTGAGCACCATCGACCCTCAGATCCGCGACCGGCTGGCACGGCTGTTCGCGGACCAGCAGGCGGTGCTGAAGGGCCTGCTCGACGACGCGGTCGCCGCTGGCGAGCTGGCCCCGGAGACCGACACGGCCGAGGTCGCCGGGGCGATGAACGCCTACATCGAGGGCGTCCTCGCGCTGGCAAAGACGGCCAACGAGCCCGGGCTGGCGCAAGAGCTCCTTCCCCTCTGTCGCCGCCTCGCCTCGCCGCCGACGGCTGTCGAGATCACCCCGGCCTGATCGTCGGTTGAGCAGCCCGACCCAACAGCATCCGGGAGACGGCTCGACCGACCGGTCTACTACCTCCCGAGAGATCCGCACCGCGAGGCCGACGACACCACCACGAGAGGAACACCCATGAGCACTCGAGCCGCCGAGTCCGCGCCGACGCGGCGCGGCCTGATCCTGGCCCTCGTCTGCGCCGCCCAGTTCATGGTCGTCCTCGACGTGGCGATCGTGAACGTGGCGCTGCCGACGATCCAGGTCGACCTGAACGTCGACCAGAACGACCTCCAGTGGGCGGTCATCGCGTATGGCCTCTTTCTCGGGGGCTTCCTCCTGCTGGGCGGACGAGCGGCCGACCTGCTCGGGCGCAGGAAGGTCTTCGTCGCCGGGATGCTGATCTTCGGCGGCTCGTCGCTGGTGGCGGGGTTCTCGACGAGCCTCACGATGCTCGTCATCGCCCGCGGCGCGCAGGGCTTCGGCGCGGCGCTGACCGCGTCGGCCGCGCTGGCGATCCTGACGGCGAGCTACGAGGAGGGCCCCGAGCGCACCAAGGCACTGGGGATCTGGGGCGCGATCTCGGCGTCCGGCGCGACGGCCGGTGTCGTGCTGAGCGGCCTGCTCACCGACGGACCCGGCTGGGAGTGGATCTTCTTCATCAACGTGCCGGTTGCGATCGTCCTCACGATCGCCGCCTTCTGGCTGCTGCTCGAGACCTACGGCGAGCGCCAGCAGACCTTCGACGTCCTCGGGGCGGTCACGGTGACCGGCGGGCTGCTCGCCCTGGTGTTCGGGGTCAACCGCAGCGAGACGTGGGGCTGGAGCGACCCTCGGACGATCGGGGTCCTGATCGGCTCGGCGGTCCTGCTCCTGGCCTTCGTGGTGATCGAGAGCCGGGTCAAGCAGCCGCTCGTGCCGCTGGGGCGGCTCACCAACCGCACCGTCGGAGTGGCGAACGTGGTCGCGTTCCTGCTCTTGGCGAGCTTCTTCTCGCTGATCTTCATCGGCACGCTGTTCATGCAGCAGGTGCTCGGCTACAGCGCCCTCGAGGCCGGCCTGGCGTGGCTGACCGTGTCGATCCCCGCCTTCGTCGCGGCGGCGCTCGTCGGCGCGGTGTTCGTCGAGCGGATCGGGGTCCGTCCGATCCTGGTCGCGGGCCTCGTCATCCTCACGATCTCGCTGTTCGGTCTGTCTCAGGCCGACGCCGACAGCAGCTTCGTGAGCGGCCTGCTGCCGTGGTTCGTGCTGTCGGGTCTTGGAATCGGGATGTGCTTTCCCTCCATGCAGGTCGCGGCCTTCACGGGCTTCACCGAGAAGGACAGCGGCCTCGCGTCCGGGCTGGTCAACACCTCGCAGGAGGTGGGCGGAGCGGTGGGAACCGCGGTGCTGGCGACCATCGCGGTCGGCGTGACCGAGGACGCGATCGCCGACGGAACACTGCAGGTGGACGCGCTCGCCGAAGGCTTCCAGCGCGCGTTCCTCATCGGCGCGTTCATCGCCATCGCCGGGCTCGTGATGGCGCTGGCGCTGAAGCGCGACGTGGACGCCACCGCCGACACCGCCGATCCCGCGGAGGCGGTCGGCGCCGAGGAGACGCCCTCGGCCCCGTAGGTCGCTCGTCGCGACGGGGCGCCGCCGGGCGCCCCGTTCACGTTCGGCCAAGAACAGTGTCGCACCGCGGTCGGCGCGCCGATGCCCTGCGATGGTGCACGCCGTGAGCGACCCCCACGCCGGCTCGTCCCCCTCCGGGCCGGAGCAGCCGATGATCGAGCTCCGGAACGTCGTGAAGGCGTTCGGCTCGCGACGAGCCATCGACGACGTCTCGCTGAGGGTGCCCGCGGGCACGTGTTACGGCTTCCTCGGGCCGAACGGCGCCGGCAAGACGACGCTGATCCGCATGATCCTGGGCCTCGCTCGGCCGACCGCCGGCGAGATCCTGGTGCGCGGTCGCCCCCTGGCCGACTCGGCCCACGACGCGCTGTCAGGGGTGGGCGGGATCGTCGAGGAGCCGATCTTCTACACGTACCTGAGCGGTCGACGGAACCTCGAGCTGTGGGCGCGGGTCGAGGGCGACGGCGCGCTCGACCGAGTCGACTCCGTCCTCGAGCGGGTCGGACTGGGCCGGCGCGGCGAGGACCCGGTGAAGGGGTACTCGATGGGGATGCGTCAGCGGCTCGGCGTCGCGCGCGCCCTCCTGCCGGACCCTGATCTGCTCGTGCTGGACGAGCCCAGCAACGGCCTCGACCCGGAGGGGATCGCGGAGTTCCGCCAGATGATCCGCGGGTTCGTGCAGGAGGGCCGGACGGTCTTCATCTCCTCCCACCTGCTGGACGAGATCCAGAAGATCTGCGACGACGTCGCCATCGTGCGCGAGGGCCGGGTGATCGTCGAGGGCCCGGTCGCCGAGGTCGTCGAGGGCCAGGGCGGGATCCGCGCACGCGTCGACGACCCGGCCCGGGCGGCGGCGCTCATCGAGCAGCGACTCGGACGCCCCGCGAGCGTCGAGGACGGCGCGCTGGTCGTACCGGGGGCGGCGAGCGACGACGACGTCGCCCTGGCAGCACGGGCGCTGGTCGACGCCGGTATCGCCGTCTACGAGATCGGACAGCTGAACGTGAGCCTCGAGGCGCGGTTCCTCGAGCTGATGCGGGAACCGGACGATGGCTCCTCCGCGACACCGGCGGCCGGCCCGTGATCCCCACGCTGTTCCGCGTCGAGGTCGAGAAGGTGGTCGGGCGCCGAATCGTCTGGATCACCTCGGCGGTGATCGCGCTCGCGATGGTGGCGGCGAGCTACGGCATCCTGGCGATCGCCGACGCAACCGCCGACTCAGGTGACGCCGTCGCGATCGGGGGCGGCGACGGGTTCGGCGCCGCCGTGGCGGCCCTCTACTTCACCGTGGTCGTGATCGCCGCGGTGATCGGGGCCCGAGCCGGCGCATACGACCAGGAGAAGGGGCTCTTTCGCTACTGGGCGATGACCGGGGTGCCCCGGCTGTCGCTGTTCTCGGTCCGCGCGCCCGCGGCGGCCACCGTGGTGTTCGTGACGGCGATCCCCGCGATCGTCCTCGCGATCGTGCTCGCGCTGGCCCTCCCGACCAACGGCGGGCCGGACCTGTCCTGGGGCGACGTCGGCCAGGACGTCTGGTGGCTGCTGCTGGCCGCGGTGTTCTGGACGGCGCTCAGCGTGGCGATCGGCTCGCTTCTCGGCGGCAGCGGAGGGGCGATCGCCATCTCCCTCGTCGTGGCGCTCCTCGGCGACCAGCTCGTGGCCCTGCTCGGGCTCATCAACGAGTCGCTCGGAGCGATCGCGCTGAGCAACGCGCTGTCGGTGCTGAGAGGGACCGACAGCGCCGAGGGGCCGGTGTGGATCGCCATCGTCGTCGCGCTGGCGTGGGCGCTGATCCCGCTGGCCGCGGCGGCTGCCCGGGTACGACGGGCAGAGGTGTAGTGGACGAGCCGAGGCCGAGCGAGACGGCCCACGGACGCGGGCGGACGAGCTAGCCGACCAGCCCGGCGACGGTGGCGGCGTGCCCCTTGGGCTTCACCTTCCGCAACGCGTGGATGATGTTGCCGTCGGCGTCGATGACGAAGGTGCTCCGCTCGACGCCCATGTAGGTGCGCCCGTACATCTTCTTCTCGACCCACACCCCATAGGCCTCGGCCACCTCGTGCTCGGGGTCGGACAGCAGCGAGAAGTTGAGCCCGTGCTTGTCGCGGAACTTGCCGTGCGAAGCGACCGAGTCCGGCGAGACTCCGAGGACCCGCGCACCGACCGATGAGAAGTCCGGAATCGCGTCCCTGAACTCGCAGGCCTCGGTCGTACATCCCGAGGTGTCGTCCTTGGGATAGAAGTAGAGGACGACCGGGGCGCCGCGCAGATCGGACAGCGTGAGCTGCGTCCCGTCGTCGGTCTCGAGCGTGAAGTCCGGTGCCGGATCACCTTCGGTCGGTGCCATGTCGCCCTTTCGGTCGGTGTCGGCTCAAGGCTACGTCGCAACGGTGAGACTCATGGCACGGAGCCTGCCACCGCAGCGGCGCGCTTGCCGCTGCCCCACCGCGCCTCGGTCGTGACGTTCGGGTGACTTGCGGCAACGGCGATTGCTGAATAGATTTCGGCCTGCCTAATCTCGAACGTGTGGGTAGCCACACGTTCGCCTCCCGTGGAGAGGGGAGGGCGGACGGGCCGCGACGCGAGCTGCTCCTGATCGTGCCGCTCGGTCTCGGTGCCGCGCCCTTCCCTCCCGGCCCGGACGCGGAGGCAGTTCGACCATTCCACGAAGTCGAGTCGGCCACCAGGTCCCGGAGGGACCCTCAGCTGCTGCTGCCCGAACACACCTCGAGATGGGCATGGCGACCGACTCGTCACGACGCAGGAGGAAGAATGACCGGCAGTACCACTCGACGCGGCGTCCCGGTCCACGCCGCGCTCTTGGGCCTGCTCCTTGCAGGTGCCCTATTGGTCGCGGGCGTCTTCGCGGGTCAGGCGTCGGCGAAGCCGGAGCGTGCTCCGGTGATGCCGACCACCGGCCAAGGCCTCGACGGCGACCGGGTGAAGATCAGGAGCGCCAGACGGATCGTCTCGCTGAACGGAGACCTCACCGAGGTCATCTACGCGCTCGGTCTCGGCAGCCGAGTCGTCGGTGCCGACACGAGCACCACGTTCCCGAGAGCCGCTGCCAAGAAGCAGAACATCGGCTACCAGCGACGGCTGAGCGCCGAGGGCATCCTGTCGCTGAAGCCCACGGTGATCATCGGCTCGACGCTGGCCGGGCCGAAGCGCGTGCTCGAGCAGCTCGACAAGTCGGGCGTGCCGCTGGTGGTCCTGCCGGAGGACGACACGATCAAGGCTCCGGCGAACAAGATCAGGAACGTCGCCCGGGTCCTCGGCGTCCGCAAGCGCGGCGAGATCCTGGCGCGCAAGATGGAGCGCCAGCTCCGCGTGCAGTCGCGCAACGCCGCGAGGCTCGCCAAGGGCAAGGACCGCCCACGGGTGGCATTCCTGTACCTGCGTGGGCCGCGCGTCCAGCTGATCGGCGGCCGCGCGTCTCGGTCGAACACCGTCATCCGCTACGCGCGGGGTGTCGACGTGGGCGCCACGGTGACGAACCGATCGAGCGTCCCGGTCACGGCCGAGGCGCTGATCGCGGCCCAGCCGGAGGTGCTGGTGGTGACCGACACCGGCCTGCGGTCGGTCGGGGGCATGGCCGGCCTGCTTCGGATTCCGGGCATCGCCCAGACACCGGCGGGTCGGGACCGGCGCGTCCTGGCCTACGACGACCAGCTCGTGCTCGGGCTGGGCCCGCGCCTGCCGTCGGCGATCAGGAAGCTGACGCTGGGCCTCTACAGGGGCAACCGGGTCTGACCCGTGGGATCGAGCGCTCGGCCGAGCGAGAGCAATGCCGAGCGCTCGATCGCTCGAGCCGCGGCCATGGGGATCCGCGGTCCGAGCGTGACCGTCACGCTGGTCGCGCTTCTGGTGGCCTCGTTCCTGGCCTCGATCGCGATCGGCGCGTATGCGATTCCCGTCTGGGACGTGGTCGGCGTCCTGTCCGATCGCATCGGGCTCGGCGTCGGAGGGACCTACGACCAGATCGACGAGGCCGTCATCTGGGACGTCCGCCTCCCGCGAGCCGTGCTGGCAGCGCTCGTCGGCGCCTCGCTCGGCATCGCCGGCGCCGCGCTTCAGGCGATCTTCCGCAACCCGCTCGCCGACCCGTCGCTCATCGGCGTCACCGGCGGAGCGGCGGTCGGCGCGACGTTCGCGATCGTCACCGGCTTCACCTACTTCGGGCTGCTCTCGGTGCCGGTTGCGGCAGCGCTGGCAGGTCTCGTCGCCACCCTGGCGGTCTACGCGTTCGCGCGCCGGGCCGGCCGGACGGAGGTCGTCACCCTGATCCTCACGGGCCTCGCCGTGAACGCCGTGGCGACGGCGGCCGTCGGGATGGCGACCTACGTCGCCAGCCCGGAGGAGCTCCAGGACATCGTCTTCTGGACGCTCGGCAGCCTCGGCGGAGCCAGCTGGGAGACCGTTCGCGCCTGTCTGCCGTTCGTGATCCTGGGCATCGTGGTCATCCCGCTGTTCGGGCGCACGCTCGACCTGATGGTGCTCGGCGAGCGCGAGGCCGGGCACCTGGGCGTCCGCACCGAGCAGGTGCGCCTGGTGTTGATCGTGGTCTGCGCGGTGACCGCCGGAGCGGGAGTCGCGGTCGCCGGGATCATCGGCTTCGTCGGCCTCATCGTGCCCCACATCATCCGGCTGCTCGTCGGACCCGGGAACCGCCTGGTCGTGCCGCTGAGCGCGGTCGGCGGCGCCACCCTCCTGCTCCTCGCCGACCTCGCGGCACGCACGGTCGCGGCTCCGGCGGAGCTGCCGCTCGGGGTCCTCACCGCGGCCTTGGGAGGGCCGTTCTTCCTGTTCCTCGTGCACCGGACGCGCGGAGCGCACGGCGGGTGGGGCTGATGGGCCTGGTCGCGCGCGGCGTGAGCTACCGAGCGGGCGGGCGCGATCTGGTCCACCGGGTGGACCTGACCGTCCCGCCGGGGGAGGTCATCGCGGTCGTGGGACCGAACGGCGCCGGCAAGTCAACGCTGGTCGGGCTGCTGGCGGGCGACCTGAAGCCGCACGAGGGCACCGTCTCGCTCGACGAGCGCCCGATCCGCGCGCTCGGCCCTCGGGAGCGCGCGCTCGGGCGCGCCGTGCTCCCCCAGCAGACATCGCTCCGGTTCGGCTACTCGGTCGAGGAGGTGGTCGAGATGGGTCGCCACCCGCACCTCGGACGGTTCTCGAAGATCTCCGAGGAGGACCGACGGATCGTCGCCGACGAGATGGAGCGCGCCGAGGTCTCCCACCTCGCCCGCCGGCCGTTTCCGTCGCTGTCGGGAGGAGAGTCGGCCCGGGTGATGCTCGCCAGGGTGCTGTCGCAGCGCTCGCGGGTGCTGCTGCTCGACGAGCCGGCCGCCGCGCTCGACGTGCGCCACCAGGCGCTCCTCATGCGCGTCCTCGCCGAGCGGGCGGCGCAGGGTGTCGCGTGCCTCATCGTGGTCCACGACCTGAACCTGGCCGCCCGGCACGCCGACAAGATCGCCCTGATGGCGGACGGCCGGCTCCTCGCCGTCGCCGAGCCGTGGACGGCGCTCGCGCCGGAGCTGCTCGAGCGGACGTTCGGCCACCCGGCCGTCGTCGTCGATCACCCCTCGTGCGACCGGCCGCTCGTCGTCACCGCACCCTGACCGAGCCGTCCGGAGGCGGCGCCGCGACGGTTCGCGATCGGGGGTGGCGCCCACTAGGCTCCGTCCGCCCGTCGCGCCCGGAGGATCTGTGGGTCGGACCACCCAGACAGAATGGGATGCGCAGACCTATCACGAGGTCTCCGACCCGCAGGTGGAGTGGGCACGGGACGTCGTCGCCCGAGCCGAGCTCGCCGGCGACGAGCGCGTGCTCGACGCGGGTTGTGGGGCGGGGCGGGTCACCCGCCTCCTGATCGACGCGCTCCCCGACGGCCACGTGCTCGCGGTCGACGCCTCTCAGCAGATGCTCGACCAGGCGGCCGAGCAGCTCGGCGACGTTGCCGAGCGGGTGACGTTCCACCGGTCCGACCTCAGCCGGCTCGCCGTCGACGACCCGGTGGACGTGGTCTTCTCGAACGCCGTCTTCCACTGGATCCTCGATCACGAGGGGCTGTTCTCGCGGCTCTCCGATGCGCTCCGGCCGGGCGGCCTGCTCGTGGCCCAGTGCGGTGGCGCCGGCAACATCGCGCGCGTGATCGAGACGACCCGCCGGGTCTCGCACCGGCCACCGTTCGACGACCACCTCGCCGACTTCGAGCGCGAGTGGTACTTCGCCGACCTCGAGACGACCAAGCGCCGCCTCGAGCAGGCCGGCTTCGTCGACGTCGACACGGACCTGGAGCCGCGCGACGCAGTGCTGCCGCTGGGGGGTCACGCCGAGCGCTTCCTGATGGCGATCGTGCTCCGACTCCACATGGAGCGGCTGCCGGAGGACCTGCGGTATCCCTTCGCCGAGGCCGTCGCACGCGAGCTCGCCGATGACGACGGGCTCGTGACGCTCGACTACGTGCGGCTCAACCTGAAGGCGCGAAAGCCGTGAAGGAGCCACGGCCGGCGAGCTCGGGTGAGCTGGGGGCCCTGGGGCGGCTCGGCTACCACTGCGCGCGCCGCAGGTTCGCGGTCATCACCGGCTGGATCCTCGTGGCGATCGTCGTCGGCGTCTCGGCCTTCTTCTGGGGCGGCACGCTCGTCAACGACTTCAAGATCCCGGGCTCGGGATCCCAAGAGGCCCAGGACCTGCTCGAGGAGACGTTCGTCGAGGCCTCGGGCAACCCGGCGCAGCTCGTCTACCAGGCGCGCGAGGGCACCCTCGAGAGCCCCGAGAACCAGCAGGCGATCGCCGCGTCGCTCGAGGCCGCGGCGACGGTCGACGGCGTGATCGCCGTGGGGAACCCGTACGAGGAGCAGGGCGGGCTGCTGAACGAGACCGGCGAGATCGCGCTCGTCAACGTCCAGTTCTCCAAGCAGTCCTTCGACGTCACCCGCGACCAGATCGACGATCTCGAGAACGGGACCGAGAGCGCGCTCGGTGACGCGCCGATCGACCTGAACTTCACCGGCCCGGTCATCACGAACAACCTGCAGGTCGACGACTCGCTGTCGGAGGCGATCGGTCTCGCGTTCGCGATCCTGATCCTGCTCATCGTCCTCGGCACCGTCGTCTACGCGATCCTCCCGATCGCGACGGCCCTCGTGTCGGTCGGCATCGGGCTGCTGCTGGTTCAGCTCGAGGCGGACCTCGTCTCGCTGAACACGATCACCCCGACGCTCGCCACGATGCTCGGCCTCGGCGTGGGGATCGACTACTCGCTGTTCATCATCACCCGCCACAAGCAGGCGCTCGAGGCGGGCTACGACCCACGCGAGGCCGCAGGCATCGCGACCGCCACGGCGGGTCGGGCGGTGGTCTTCGCGGCGACGACCGTCGTGGTCTCCGTGCTCGCGCTCGCCGTCTTCGGGCTCGACTTCATCACGCTGATGGGTGTCTCGGCCGTGATCGCGGTGGTCGTCTCGATGGTCGCCGCCAACACCCTGCTCCCCGGCCTCCTCGGCCTCTTCGGGCACCACGTGAACTCGCTCCGGGTCCCGTATTTCGGACGACCCAGACCACGCGGATACGAGCAGAACTCGGGCGTCGCCAAGTGGGGCAGGTTCGTCACCCGACGTGCGATCTTCGTCGCGCCGATCGCGGTCATCCTGCTGCTCGTGCTCGCGCTCCCGGTGGCCAGGGTCCAGCTGGGCGCATCGGACGCGGGGACCTTCCCGAAGGGCCAGACGGAGCGCACCGCCTACGACCAGATCAGCGACGCCTTCGGCGTGGGCGTGAACGGGCCGCTCCAGATCGTCGTGAACCAGTCGGCGGTGCCCGAGGTGACGGATCAGCTCGCCGAGGCGATCAGCCAGACCGACGGCGTCGCCTCGGTCAACCCGCCAACGGTCAACCAGACCGAGACGACGGCGATCATCGTCGCGGTCCCCACGACCGCACCGCAGTCCGAGGCGACCAGCGACCTGGTCAGCAACCTGCGCGACGACGTGATCCCGGGGGTGATCGACGGCCGCGACGCGTCGGCGTTCGTCGGCGGGACCACCGCGGCGTTCGACGACATCGCCGAGAAGATCCAGGACCGTCTGTTCGCCTTCCTGCTCATCGTGGTCGGGGTGATCTTCCTGATCCTGATGACGGCCTTCCGCTCGGTCCCCGTCGGCGTCAAGGCGGCGATCGTGATGCTGCTGTCGGCGCTCGCGTCCTTCGGGGTGCTGATCGCCGTCTTCCAGTTCGGCTGGGGCCTCGAGATCTTCGGCCTGGACGAGACCGGGCCCATCGAGTCGTACCTGCCGCCGATCGTCTTCGCGATCCTCTTCGGCCTGTCGACCGACTACGAGGTCTTCATCATGAGCCGGATCCGCGAGGAGTACGCCTCGGGCGTGGCGCCGCGAGAGGCGGTCACGAGGGGTGTCGCGGCGGTCGGGCGGGTGGTCGTCGCGGCGGCGCTGATCATGGCGGCGGTCTTCCTGTCGTTCACGCTGGCCGACGACCGCGTGATCAAGGAGTTCGGTGTCGCGCTCGGGATCTCGATCCTGATCGACGCCTTCATCGTGCGCCTGACGCTCGTACCGGCGATCATGTACCTCGGCGGCAAGCGGATGTGGTGGATGCCGCGCTGGCTGGACCGGGTACTGCCCCCGCTCACCATCGAGCCGCCGACGGACGCGATCGCGGACCTCGAGGACCCGCTCGACGCGGGGACGCGCAAGCCCGACCCGACCGGCTCCGCCTAGACACGGGGCGACCCCGCCGAAGGTAGGCTGGCCCCCCGACGAGGAGGCCGCGCGATGCCGAGCACCCGCTACGTCCTGCCAGAGGGCGAGATCCCGACGCACTGGTACAACGTCGCCGCCGATCTCGACTCGCCGCCCCCGCCGCCGCTCAACCCCGGCACCGGCGCGCCCATCGGACCCGACGAGCTGGCGCCGATCTTCCCCATGGCCCTGATCGGTCAGGAGGTCTCGACCGAGCGGTGGGTGCCGATCCCGGACGAGGTCCGCGACGCGTACCGGCTGTGGCGGCCGACGCCGCTGCATCGCGCCCACCGACTCGAGGCCGACCTCGGCACGTCGTGCCGGATCTTCTACAAGTACGAGGGCGTCAGCCCGGCCGGGAGCCACAAGCCGAACACCGCCGTCCCGCAGGCCTTCTACAACCGCGAGGAGGGCGTCACCCGGATCGCGACCGAGACCGGCGCCGGGCAATGGGGCTCCTCGCTCGCGCTCTCGTGCCAGCTCTTCGGCCTCGAGTGCAAGGTCTACATGGTGCGCGCGTCGTTCGACGCGAAGCCCTACCGCAAGACGATGATCGCCACGTGGGGCGGCGAGTGCGTCGCGAGCCCGTCGCCCGACACGAACGCCGGCCGGGCGATCCTCGAGCAGATGCCGGACACCCCAGGCAGCCTCGGAATCGCCATCTCCGAGGCGGTCGAGGACGCCGCCACGCGTGACGACACCAAGTACTCACTCGGAAGCGTGCTCAACCACGTCCTCCTGCACCAGACCGTCATCGGCCAGGAGGCCAAAGCGCAGCTCGCGGCCGCCGACGCCGAGCCGGACGTGGTGGTCGGCTGTGTGGGTGGCGGCTCGAACTTCGCGGGGATCGCGTTCCCCTTCGTGGCCGACATCGCCGCAGGACGCTCGATCCGACTCGTCGCCGCCGAGCCCGCCGCCTGCCCGACCCTGACCCGGGGGCACTACGGCTACGACTTCGGCGACACGGCCAAGCTCGCGCCGCTCCTGCCGATGCACACCCTGGGGCACGGATTCGTGCCGGCCGGGATCCACTCGGGGGGACTCCGCTACCACGGCATGGCGCCGCTCGTCTCGCACATGGTCCACACCGGGCTGGTCGAAGCCAGGGCGTACCACCAGCGCGAGTGCTTCGCCGAAGGCGTGCGGTTCGCTCGCAGCGAGGGGATCATCCCCGCGCCCGAGCCGACCCATGCCCTGCGCGCCGTCCGCGAGGAGGTCGAGCGGGCAGCGCAGGAGGGGGTCGACCGGACGATCCTGGTCAACCTGTGCGGACACGGCAACTTCGACATGTCGGCCTACGAGGACTACCTCGCCGGCACGATGGTCGACTACGAGCTGCCGGAGGCCGAGCTCGAGGTGGCGGCCGCCGAGCTGGCCGAGCTTCCGACCATCGGAGCCTGAGCGCGGAGCGAGCGCCCCGGCTCAGGCTGGCCCCATGGCGATGACCGCGTAGCCGGCGTCCCGGAGCCGGGCGCAGATCCCGTCGATCTCGGCCTGGTCCCGGACGTCGCCGACGATGCGCGTCTGCCCGTCCTCGGTCGTCGGCGAGAAGCCCTCCAGCTCGCTCAGAACTCGCGGGCCCGCCACCCCGTCGACGACGAACTCGTATCTGCGCGTCATCAGGTCCTCCCCGTCGGTGTCGAGGACATGCAAGCGACGAGGCGGGTGGCGGCGATAGCGCCCCCCTGGGTGAAGGTCCACCCTGGGGGGCGCTTGTCGGCCCCCCCAGGCGACGAGGACGGTCCGACTCGATGACCACCGCGCCGCCCGCGGCGCCTCGAGATCGGAGATGTCATGAGCCAATCGTTCGCCGAGCGCGTCCGCGAGCAGACCCTCGGGGTCCGCGAGAGCCCCACCCTCGCGCGCCTCGCCGCCTGGAACGCGGTCACCCAGGCGGCCAACGCGCTGAGCTATGGCGAGTGCGATGCCGCCGAGCGGGAGGAGCTGATCGCCACGCTCGATCGAGAGCTCGACTCCCTCTCCCATCTGGAGCGGTACTGGGCGCGCCCCGGGCGAGCCGCGGTGCTTGCGCTCCGCCAGCTGCTGGCCGAGCACGACGTCAGCCGGCTCGCGCACGAGGTCGCAGGTGCCGTGGAGCAGGCCGACGACGCCTCCTTCACGGACTCGGGTGACCGCGGCGCCGGCGTGGGCGGCGACGACTCAACGGAGTCGATCGGCTTCACGGTCCTCGTCGTCGGCGACTACTCCGACGACGACGCCGCTCGCTTGGCCGAGCAGATCCGCGACCTGCGCGGCGGCCACGAGCAGTTCGTCTACGACGTCCTCGTCGTGCCCAGCTTCGAGGACGCGCTGATCGCGGTCCTCTTCAACCACGACGTCCAGGCCGTGGTCACCCAGTACGCGTTCCGGCTTCGCTCCGACGAGCAGCTGCCGTTCGTGCACGAATACATGGCCACGCTCGAGCGTGACGGAGAGGTCGGCACCGCGCTCGAGCGCGGACCCGCCCTCGGTGCGCTGATCGGCGAGATCCGGCCCGAGCTGGATCTCTACCTCTACACCGACGTCCCGCTCGCCGAGCTGGACGAGGGGATGCACGGCGTGTTCCGACGGGTCTTCTACCGGGGCGACAACGACCTCGAGCTGCACATGGCGATCCTGGACGGCGTGCGGGCCCGCTTCGCCACACCGTTCTTCGACGCGCTGAAGCGCTTCGCCCAGCAGCCCACGGGGGTCTTCCACGCCCTCCCGATCAGCCGCGGCAACTCGGTGTTCACCTCGAAGTGGATCCGCGAGATGAGCGACTTCTACGGGCCGAGCATCTTCATGGCCGAGACGTCGGCGACCACAGGCGGCCTCGACTCCCTCCTGCAGCCGACGGGCGCGATCAAGGACGCGCAGCAGGCCGCCGCCAGGACGTTCGGGAGCGACCGGACGTTCTGGGTCACGAACGGGACGTCCACCGCCAACAAGATCGTGGTCCAGACCCTCGTGGCGCCGGGCGACATCGTCCTGATCGATCGCAACTGCCACAAGTCGCACCACTACGGGATGGTCCTCGGCGGCGGCCTGCCGGTGTATCTCGACGCCTACCGGCTCGAGGAGTACTCGATGTACGGCGGCGTTCCGCTCGAGGAGATCAAGCGCACGCTCCTGACCCTGCGCAAGGAGGGGCGCCTCGATCGGGTCAAGATGCTCCTGCTCACCAACTGCACCTTCGACGGCGTCGTCTACAACGTCGAGCGCGTGATGGAGGAGGTGCTCGCGATCAAGCCGGACATCTGCTTCCTGTGGGACGAGGCCTGGTTCGCGTACGCACGGTTCCATCCGGTCTGGCGCCAGCGGACGGCCATGCAGGCGGCCCAGGCCGTGCGCCGGCGCCTCGACGGCGACGAGCACCGCGCCCGGTACGAGCGGCACCGCGCGACGGTCGCCGATCTGGACCCCGACGACGTCGAGGCCTGGGTCGAGCAACCCCTGGTGGCGGACCCCGACACCGCGAGACTTCGGGTCTACTCGACCCAGTCGACCCACAAGTCGCTGTCGTGCCTCCGTCAGGGCTCGATGATCCACGTCCGCGACGAGGACTTCGCGCGCCTCGCCGAGGAGCCGTTCATGGAGGCCTACATGGCCCACACGTCGACCTCGCCGAACTACCAGATCCTCGCCTCGCTCGACATGGCGCGCAGGCAGGTGGACTTCGAGGGCTACGGCCTCGTCGACGACACGATCGCGAGCGCCCTGACGATCCGCGAGGTCGTCGCCAACCACCCCCGCCTGCGCGAGTACTTCTCGGTGCTCAACCCGGAGGATCTGGTCCCGGCCGGACACCGGGAGTCCGGAACGGCGCGCTACGACCGGGAGGATCACCCCGGCGCGCTCGATGCCGACATCGTCGAGGCGTTCGCCAACGACGAGTTCGTCCTCGATCCGACCCGGGTCACCCTCTACATCGCCAAGACGGGCATGGACGGGTACGAGTTCCGAAACGAGGCCCTCATGGCCGAGCACGGGATCCAGGTGAACAAGACCGCGATCAACTCGGTCCTCTTCCTGACCAACATCGGAGTGGGCCGAAGCGCGGTCGCCTACCTCGTCGACGTGCTGCTGCAGCTGGCCGACGAGATGGATCGCCACCTGAAGGACATGAGCCCCGCCGAGCGCGAGCTCCACGAGCAGGCCGTCGAGCGGCTGACGAGCGACCTGCCGCCGCTCCCGAACTTCAGCCACTTCCACGAGGCGTTCCGGCCCAACCCGGCGACGAAGGAGGGCGACATGCGCTCGGCCTACTTCCTCGGATACGACTCGACCAACCGCGAGCACCTGCGGCTCGGTGGCGAGGTCGAGGCCGCGATGGCCGCCGGGCGGGAGCTCGTCGCGACCACGTTCATCATCCCGTACCCACCCGGGTTCCCGGTGCTCGTTCCCGGCCAGGTCGTGAGCGAGGACATCGTCGAGTTCATGAACAAGCTCGACATCACCGAGGTCCACGGGTACCGGGCCGACCTGGGCCTCTCGGTCTTCACCGAGGACGCGTTGGCGGCCCAGGCAGGAGGCCGGGCCCGGCCGAAGCGCCGTCGGCGCAACGGCTCGGAGCGCACCGAGCGGCCGGCGCTGGCGGGCGCGACCGCCTGAGCCAGCGACTCGAGACCGGCGCCATGCCCGGGCGCCGGTCTCGCCGCCCTCAGATCAGCCCGGCCGCCTTCGCGGCCCGGACGGCGTCGTCACGGGACGAGACGCCGAGCTTGCGGAAGATGCTGCGCGAGTACGTCTTCACGGTGTTGAACGACAGGTAGAGCTCCTGACCGATCTCGCGCTGGGTGAGGTTGCCCTCGAAGGCGCGAAGGATCGACATCTCCCGGTCGCTCAGGGGCTTGCCGTAGTCCTCGGATCGCGCCGCCTCGGTCCTTGCGGCGGCCAGGCGAGCCTTGGCGTCGGTCAGGCGCCCGCGAAGCCAGGGGCCCGGGTCCGGCGCCGCCGCGATCGCGCTCTCGGCCTCCTCGATCGCTCCCGCCGCGTCCTCGACGTCGCCGGCGCGCACGCCGAACTGTCCGCGCGCGATGAGGTAGATCGCAAACGGGAACGCGCCTTCCGGGGTTGCTCCCACGATCCTGGACATCCGCTCGAGGCCGCGAACCGCCTCGTCGCCGTGTCCGTGCTCGGCGACCACCGACAGCGCGAGCAGGTACTCGAGCGCGTTCGACCCGGGGTGCTCGTGCAGCATCTCGACTGCCGCCCGGGCCGTGCGCAGCCCACGGTCGACATCACCCTCCCCCACCTCGACGAGCGCGCGCATCCCCAGCAGGTACGGAACGCTGAGGCCACCCGCCCTCGCCATGTCCGCGGTCTCGAGCGCGCCGTCGATCACGTCGGCCTGCTCGGCCAGCGTGCCGGCCATCAGGTGCGGGTCGAGCAGGAAGACCGAGTGGGATTCCGGGTACGCGCTGATCGGAAGGCCGTCGGCGTCCGGATCGATCAGCGGAAACAGCTCGGCGAGCGCCGTCGCGTTCTCAGCGACCGCGGCAGCGTCGGCACGGTTGATCGCTGCGAGCGCCCGCATCGCATGGGCCTCGTAGGCCGCCCGGCGGTTGTGGTCCCCGTCGGGGTCCTCGGCGCGCGCCGCCAGCGCCCGCGAGATCCACGGATCCGCGCGCTGCGGCTGACCCGCGAACACCGCGGCCCAGGCCTCGAGGATCTCGAGCAGCGGGTCACCGGAACGAAGCGCGGACGGCAGCGCGTCGATCAGGCGAAGGAGGTCGGGCCACGCGCCAGAGGTCGCGATCGGCCAGATCTGGGCCTCCAGGAGCGCGGTCGAGTCCTCGACGTCGCCGGCCCTGACGGCGTGGCGCAGCGCCGCGGTGAGCTCGCCGTTGTCCCGGTACCAATCGGCGGCCCGCCGATGCAGCGCCGCCTGGTCGACCTCGGACGCGGCCCCTGCCTCACGCTGCAGCCATTCCCCGAACAGCTGGTGGTAGCGGTACGCGTGGATGCGCCGGTCGAGGGGCACCACGAAGAGGTTGCGCCGGTCGAGCTCGGCCAGATGGGCGGCAGAGTCCCTCGATCCGCGCACCGCGTCGCACAGATCGGGCTCGAGGCGCTCGAGCAGCGAGGTCTCGAGCAGGAACGTGCGGATGTCGGGCTCGAGCGTCTCGAGGATCTCGGCGGCCAGGTACTCGACGACGTTGTGGTCGTCACCGGCGAACTCGTCGATCCGGGCCGACGCCCCGGGCTGGCGCTCGAGCCACAGCCCCGCCAGCGAGACGCCCGCCGCCCATCCCTCGGTCCGCCGCTGTAGCGCATCGATCTGGTCGGACCCGGGCGCCCGGCCGAGCGACGCCTCGAGCAGCGCG
Source organism: Thermoleophilia bacterium (assembly GCA_028285405.1). GTDB lineage: Bacteria > Actinomycetota > Thermoleophilia > Miltoncostaeales > Miltoncostaeaceae > JANQPH01. Next base: position 63,161 of record JANQPH010000039.1, on the reverse strand, counting down.
CCGGTCTCGTCGCTGTCGAGGGCCAGATCATCCGCCCGGATCTCGCTCAGCTGCCCCTCGAGGCGAAGGCGAGCCAGCGGGAGGGGGGGATCGTGCCGGCTGGCGACGACGAGACACACGTTCTCCGGCAGGTTCGTCACGAGGAACGCCATCGAGTCGTGCACCTCTTGGGACCTGATCGCGTGGTAGTCGTCGACGACGAGCACGGCCTCGCGCCCGAGCGCAGCCAGCTCGTTGACCAGGCTCGGCAGCGCCGCGTCGCGGATCCCCTGCATGCTGGTGCTGGAGGGCTCGAGGGCCGTCACGCCGAGCCCGGGGTCGAGTGCCCTGAAGGCGCTCACGATGCCGTGGAGAAGGCGCGTGGGATCGTTGTCGTCGCGGTCGAGCGACAGCCAGCACGTCTCGCGGCCCTCGACCTGACGGCACCAGGCCGACAGCATGCTCGACTTCCCCGAGCCGGCCGGCGCCGCGACGCTCACGACCTGGCGTTCGGCGGCCCGGTCCATGGCCGCGAGCAGACGCTCGCGCACGAAGTGTTGTCGCGGCAGCCGCGGGCGGCTGACCTTCGTGTGCGGGATGACGACGCCGCTGCCGGTGCCGGGCTCCGAGCCCACCTCGCCCCCCGTGAGGTTCTCACGCTCTCGGGGGGAGACTAGGCGGTCCCCGGACGCTCGACCGATCCGCCAGCCGTTCGGCCACCGTTCGGCGCCGACGGAGCGGTCTCGGACGCGGGCTCGACGGCGCCGAGCTGCGCGCTCAGCACCTGGATCTCGCGCCGGAGGGAGCTGACCTCCGCCGCCATCTCGGCCAGCCGGTCCTCGTCGTCACCTGCCGGCGCGGCGTCGGGATCGTCCTCGCCCTGGCTCTCCATCCACTGGTTGGCGGCGGCGGCCACGACGAAGCTGACGAGCCCGATCCCGGTCAGCATCACGGCGACGCCGATCAGCCGGCCGGTCTCGGTCTGGGGGGCGATGTCGCCGTAGCCGACGGTCGTGACGGTCACGATCGCCCACCAGATGCCGTCCGAGGCGCTCAGCTTCTGCTCGGGCTCGATGACCGTGAGCGCCAGGCCACCCCCGAAGACGACGATCAGGGCCAGCACACCCGCGTAGCGGACCGCGTCCAGGTTGAGCGTCTTGCGAATCACGGGGAGGACGCGCAGGACGCGCATCAGCCGGAAGAGACGCGCGAGGCGGGCCCAGGCGAGACCCTCTGGGAAGAACGGCGGCGTCAGGAGCACGATCGCCACCTCGAGCGGGTGCTGCTTGATCCACTCCCATCGGTTGGGCGCGACCGCCAGCAGGATCACCAGCTCGAACGCGAACGCGAACCAGGTGATCCAGTTGAGGCTGTCGCCGATCGTCTCCCACGGCTGCCCGAGCCGCTTGTCCTGCAGCAGCATGGCGGGCAGCACGAGCGCCGACGCGATCAGCATCGGGATCTCGAGCTTGGCCTCGACCCGATCGAGCGTCTCTTGGCTCCGGCGTGGCATCGCGTGATCCCCCCTTTCGGCCCGATGGACGGCTGACGAATCGCAGCGTCGCCGGGGGGTGGGTGGCCCGACAAGCGCTCACCCAGGCGAACCGACGCGCCCGGCCGGAGCCCGAGCGGTGCGCGTCACCCGCGGACCGTGCCTCGGCCGACGTCCCGGCATCCGCCGCGCGGGGCCGTCGGCGCGACCCGACGGAGCGGGGCCTCGACGTTTCCACCCGGGTGAGGGCTTTCGCCGTCACCCAGCGGGCTTCGAGCATTCAGATCGCCAACCGCCACGAGAAAGGACCGACGATGGCGAAGCCCTTCAACCTCGTTTGGATGTTCACCGCCGGCTGGATGCTCGCCGTCGTCACAGCGGGAGTGACGGTCCTCGTCGATGGACCGTCGACACGGGCGCTGCGGTATGCGCGGCGGGTGGCCTGGCCCGTACCAACGGCCTCCGCAGCCTCGTCCCACTGATCGTCCTCACCGCCCAACCACGACAAGGAAGGCTCGAATGGCAACAACGACAGCACCTGAGGTCGCACGGGTTCCCGCGACGCGTGACTACGGCACGCTCCGTCTGTGGAGCGTCGTCTTCGCGGTACTCGGCTTCCTCGCCGTCGTGGGCACGACGATTGGGATCATCGTCGCGCTCACTCAGTTCAGCGAGTTCTGGCAGGGGTTCCTGTTCCTCGTGATCGGCGCGCCGATCGCCCTGCTGCTCGCGACCTGGCCGATCGCGTTCTCGCAGATGATGCGAGCGATCGTCTTCACGGCCGAGGACGTCTCGGCCGTGCGTCACCAGCAGCGGTGACTCCCCCGGCGCAGGTCATGTGGCCTGCGCCGGCGTTGCGTCGCCGAGCAGCTCCGGGGGCTGCTCGGCGGTCGCCTGGGCGACCTCCCGCCGGAGGTCGCTGAGGGCCCCGGACACGACCTTGACCCACCGAGCGATCGCGAGCAGGCGCGCCAGCGCGGCGATCGTCTCCGCAGAGCGCGAGCGGGCCAGACACTCCTCGATCAGGTCGTCGAGCTCGGACGTGTCGATCACCTGAGCCGGCTCTGGGAGCTCGCCCGCGGCGATGGCGTTGCCGGCGGACTCGTAGAGGCCCGTCACGTCGCGGACGGCGGACTCGACGTACGCGCGAAGCGGCTGGCAGGCCGGAGCATCTCCCACCGGGCTGAGCGACGAGTGGTCGGCGATGTACCACATCCGGTGCGCCTCGCCCGAGATCGCGAGCCAGTGGCCCATCCGCTCCGGCCCGGGACGGCCTTCGGCCATGCTGAGCTGGATCACCTCGTCGAGCCGCTGGCCGGTGCTCTTCACCTCGAGCCGCTCGTCCAAGTCGACGCGACGCCGCTCCTCCCCGGCGAGCAGCCCGCCCATCACGAGCCCCGCGTAGCGCGCAGCGGCCGAGATGAAGGTCCCGGTCGCGCGGCCGAGCTCCACCCGGGTGCCGCGGGGCCAGGCGACGAGCCCGATCAGGATGCCGGCGGCCGCCCCGACGACGACGTCCTCGACGCGGGCGATGCCGAGCTGCCAGCCGGCGGGCTCGAGCAGGTTGAAGAGCACGATGACCGTGACCGTGAACGCGGCCTGTCCCGCCGCGAGGCCGATCGCGCGGGTCGCCCAGACCGAGAGGAAGATCACGATCGGAAGCGCGATCGCGTAGATCGGCTGCTCGACGTCGGCCGCGAGCACGATCAGCACCGACAGCGCGAAGCCGACGAGCGTCCCGACGATCGCATCGAACGCGCTGATCGCGGTCGAGCGAGCCGCCGTCTTCAGCACCGTTAGGGTGGCGAGCGACACCCAGAACCCGTGGGAGAGGTCGAGCGCCGCCGTGAGGCCCACCGCGACGCCGAGGGCGACCGCCATTCGCACGCTGTCCTGGAACCGAACCGAGTGAACCGAGAGATCCGCGCCAATCACGCCGATCGCGCGCCGGGCCACGTCGATCTGGGGGTCCGCCTCGCCGGGGGCGCGCTCGCCGGCCGTGTCGCCGCGACCCAGCGGGACAGGGCTTTCTGAGGCATGGGTGGACGCGATCCCCGCGGTCCACGCGAGCTCGTTGGCCAGCAGGGTCCACTCGCTGGCGAGGACGACCTGCTTCGGGTCCTGGGGACCGTCGGGGTCGGCCGACACGCCGGCGAGGTCGTGCTCGGTCCGAGCGAGCGCGGAGTCGGCCTCACCCACCGGCGACGGGCGCACTCCTCGCATCGCGTCGGCGACCTCGAGGAACAGCTTTCGCGCGTCGGCCAGCCGCGCGCGGCCCACGTCGAGGATGTCCGCCACAGCGGAGTGATCGAGGTGCGAGACGGACGGACGGCGCAGCTCGCCCATGATCCGCGTCGCGCGCTGGAGGTCGTCGAGTAGATAGGCCCGAGCCCGGTCGCGCGCGACCGGGCCGGCGGGGGTCGCGCCGAGGCTGGCCGCCTGCTGGCGGGCGGCCTTCACGGCGTCCTCGGCGACGGCCGCGGCGCTCCTCGCGTCGGCGGCCCCGGCGGCCATCTTCGCCAGTCCGTCCGCGATGGCCTTGGCCGCATCGGCGATCGCCGACTCGATCTCTCGGCGCGGACGCGCCGGCCACAGCGCCACGGACGCGACGGTCGCGAGGACGGTTCCGAGCAGCACGCCCCCGACCCGCTCGGGCAGCACGTCGGTCGGAGCCGGAATCCCGATCGCCAGGACCAGGAAGATCACGAGCACCCGGGACCCCGCCTGCGCGTAGCCACCGAGGCCTCCGGCGAGGATCACCACGAAGGTCAGGAGCAGCGCGGCGACGGGGCCCCAGATCACGCTCGTGGAGGCGAGCGTCCCGATGCAGACCAGGGCGACCGCGAGTGCGCCGGTGATCACGTTGGCGAGCGCGCGCCCGCGGAGCGAGCCCCCGAAGTCGGCGAACCCCGACAGCGCGATCCCAGTGAAGGCGGCGAAGACCGCGAACTGCAGGTCGTCGAGCGCCCATGCCCCGATCATGAACCCGACCGACCCCGTGATCGCCGTCCGGAAGGCGGTCCCGGTCGGGCCCTTGTCGATCAGCCACTGGATCGGGGCCCACAGCTCGCGCCCGACCCTCGCTACGCCCACGGCGCTCCGCGGTTCGGTGCCATCGGTCGCCACACGGGCATGTTCGTCCATTCGGGCGGCGGTGTTTCGCGCTCGCGGCCGCCCGACTCGACAGTAGGCTTGCCCAACGAGGCGACCGAGGACGGTGATCGTGGACGACGAGCCCGATCCGGCAGAGACCGCGGACCGCATGATCGAGGAGCTGGCCAGGAAGCACCTCGAGCTGGTCGGCTTGTGCGGTGAGTACCAGGAGATGCTCGACGCCGTGCGGCGCCGGCCCTGGGACCACGAGCTGAGGAAGACCGTGAGTGCGCTCCCCGGCGCCAAGTACCACGTCGGGATGACCTTCATCCGCGAGCACGGGCTCAAGATCGAGGCCGAGCTCGGCAAGCTGAAGCCCGAGGACTAGCTCGCGCCGCGCAGGTGACGTGCGGCCGGGCTCGTGATGCCGGGCGACGCCGCCTGACGCACCACCCGCCCCGCCGGGGGTACCCTCACCCGGGTCGTGGGGGCCTTTCAGTGGAGAGCCGTGCTGGCGCTGGTCGTGGCAAGCGCGCTGTTCGGCGCCGTCGACGCGATCGCCAGCGACCTGGACGTCGGCCCGCTTCGCTTCTCCTTCCTGATCGCGGCCGGGGCGACGCTGCCGCTCCTGGCCTTCGGCAACCTGGCCGAGCGCGCGTCCTCACTGCCCCACATGAGCAAGCGCGAGATCCTCGCGCTCGCGGTCCTGAACATCACCCAGGCGAGCCTGTTCGTCGGCGCGCTCCTCGTCGGACCGGTCGGCCCGGTGACCGCCATCCACCTCGGGGTGCCGATCGTCTACCTGCTCGCGCAGCTGGCGACCCGATCGCGCCGGTTCGACGGCGCGACGATCGCGGTCCTGATCCTGATCGTCGGGGGGATCGCGCTCGCCGCGCAGTCCGATCCCGGCGACCGCGGCAGTCAGCCGCTCCTCGGCGTGCTCCTGGCCGTCTGCTCGGTCGTCGCGTTCGCCGCCTATCTGTGGCTGATCTCGACCTGGGGCCGGGAGCGAAACATCCTCGAGGGCGCGGGCCTGGTTCAGCTCACCAGCTTCGTGCTGCTGATCCCGAGCCTGCTGATCGGCCTCCCGAGCCTCGTCGACATCTGGATCGTGCTCGCCGCGGGGGTGATCCTCGTCGCGCCGGCGATCATCGCGCAGTGGTACGCGCTGCCGCGGCTCGCGCCGGTGGTCTTCGGCGTCGTCATCCTGGGCGAGGCCGTGTTCGCGGCGGGCTTTGCGGCCTTCTTCTTCGCCGAGCCGCTGTCGCCGCTCATCATCCTCGCCGGGATCATCATCGTGATCGCCACCGCGATCGAGATCTCGAAACGCGGCTCGGCGCTTCCCGACGATCTGCGGCCGGCGCCCCGGCTGAAGCCCGAGCCCCGCTCGGGCGCGACTCCACACGAGCCAGGGAACGACGAGCCCTGACTCAGTCGCCGATCCGCCGACCGCCCGACGACAGGTCCGGCAGCTCGGCCGCGGCGCGGGCGAGGGAGACGGCCTGCTCGATCTGCGCCTTCGTCATCCCACGGAGCGCGGGCTCGAGCGCCTCCATCGCGTCGGGGATCGGCCGGCCCTGGCGCGCCATCCGACGAAGCCGGACCGCAAGCCGCGCGGGCCGCGGCGACTTCCGCTCCCAGCACTCCACCGGTGGGTCGAGAACCGGCCTCATTCGCGCCGCATCCGCCTGAACGCGTCGCGCGACTCGGCACCGAGCCGCGCGAGCGCCTGCGCGACGAACCGGTCGTCCCCCGGCAGCACCCCGAGGACCATCAGGGACGGCAGGTCGGCGAGTCGCTCGGCCAGCGCGAGCTGGCCGGGGTCGTCGAGGCTCAGGACGAGCTCGTCCGCGTCGAGCCGGAGCTGCCCCGCCGGCCTGATCCGAAGCGCGGGCGCATCCAGGTCGACGTGGAGGTCGATGTCGGCCCGCCCGTTCCGATCGCTCATCGAGGCGAGCTGCTCGAGCGGCACCTGCAGCGCGATCGACTCCGATCCGACCGACACCAGCCGGGGCAGCGCGTCGCCCTCGTCGGGGATCTCGCAGATGCCGTCCGGCTGCTCGACGCGCCATTCGCCGGCCTCGGCCACCGCCTCGAGCATGACCGCCCGGGCGGAGCGCCCCAGCGGCACCCGGCCGATGCGAGCCGACTCAACGTCCGGACCGACGACGATGAGCGGCACCTCGCCGGCGTTGGCCAGCCGGCGGGCGAGCGCGCGCGCGTCGACGAATCCCAGGTCGATTCCGAGCTCGAGCGGTCCGCGCTCCTCGTCGAGGATGGCCAGCACGAGCATGCGCGCAGCGTCCTCCTCGTGGACGACCCTGACGCCGAGCGGTGCGCGGGCGGCGATGAGCGCCTCCGCGTTGGGGCTCGAGACGAGGAGCACCGGCTGGGTCGAGTCGGCGTCCGAGAGGGCCACCTCGATCAGCGTCATGCCTCGCCAGCCGGCGTCGATCGCATGCCTCAGGCGTGCCGGCAGGGCCTCCAAGACTGCGCTGGCGTCGCTCACGGTTCCTCCTCGTCCCAGCCGTGCTGTAGTTTGGACCTCCCAACTGGAGAAGTTAGGGCGCCCTTGTAAAGTCAACGCGGCGACCCTATCCTGGCCCAGCCTTTCCGGCAACCGTGGTTACGCAAACGCGTTGGCCAGAAGTTGCTGGCTCACACCAGGAGGTCCAGATGGAACAACGTCGCCAACTCTTCGGGCGACCCCTACGCCGCACTGCCATCGTCGTCGCGGCCGTCGGCTCGCTCGGGCTCGTCGCAGCCGGATGCGGCAGTGATGGCGATGACTCTTCCGCCGCGTCGACAACCGGGTCGTCCGAGGCCGACCTGACCGGGATCAAGGCATTCCTGACGGACCACACGGCCGACCTCGCGACGGCTGCCGGCGACCTCGACACCACCGCGCAGGAGTACCAGGCGCTCGTGGACGGCGCCGACGGCGACTACGACGCGCTCGTCGCCGACAGCGGCGAAGAGGTCGCGGCGCTCGTCGAGACCATGAAGGAGCAGTGGCAGGCCGCCAACCCGGCCTACGAGGAGGCCGAGGGCATCGTCGCCGGAGTGCCATCCCTGGCGCAGTACGACGTCGACATCGATGCGGGCGCTGCGGGCACGGGCGAGGACGGCGTGTCCTTCGACCTCGAGCTGGCCGACGGCTCGGTCCTCGAGCGCCCCGGGAACCTCTTCTTCATCACCGAGACCGCGATCTGGGGGACGAACCCCGAGTACCAGGGCACCAAGAAGTCCGACACCAATGCCGACGGCAAGGACGAGTTCGGCGAGTCCGTTCCGGACGCCGCGGTCCTGACCGCCGCGACGGGCGAGCTCGTGAGTCAGACGCAGAACCTCGACTCCGACGCCAACGCGTGGGAGCCGACCGAGTCGGACGTGTTCACGGCGTTGACCGTGATGATCCCGACGATGAGCGAGTACTTCGAGCAGTGGAAGAACTCGCGCAGCGTCTCCGGTGACGACGCCACCGAGCAGGGCTTCGTCGGCGCGACCCGACTCTCGGACGTGGTCGACATCCTGTCGGGCCTCGACTTCACCTACGAGGGCGTGACCCCGCTCGTCGCGACCGAGGACGAGGCCGCAGCCGAGCAGACGGCCGAGCAGATGGAGAGCCTCATCACCTTCGTCACGGATCTGCGTGACGAGGAGGAGGGCGGCAGGCAGTACACGCCAGAGGAGGCCGACACCCTCGGCACCGAGGCGCAAGAGCGGGCCGAGACGATCGCCGGCCAGATCACCCAGCAGTCCGCAACGCTCGGAATCGAGCTCCAGGAGGGCTAGAGCGTGCCCACGCGTGTGCTGGCCCGAGCGCTCCTGGCGCTTGTGGTCGTCCTCGCCACGGCGAGCGCTGCAACCGGGCAAGCAGCGCTCCCACCGTGGCAGGCGGCCGATGCGATGCGCGAGTCGCTCGCACGGGCTGGCACCGACCTTCTTTTTGGCGAGCGGGAGCAGGCTCGCGAGCTGGTCGCGGCGGCCCGGGAGAGCTACTCGGGGCCGCTCAGGAACGGGGTCCGGTCCCGAGACCCGGAGCTGGATGCCCAGGTGCTCGACGCCCTGACGGCCGCCGAGGCAGCCGTGGAGGCCGACGACGATCCGGCACTGGCGGCCGCTGAGGAGCGAGTCTGGGGAGCGCTGGTCCGGGTCAGCTTCGGCAATGCCATCGCGGCCACGCGTCGCGGCGACATCGCCGCGACGTCGCAGTGGCTGAAGCTTCGTGACTTCCGCACGGCGACGCGGGCATACCGCCCGCGGCCGACGGCGACCCTGGCGCTGCAGGATCTGGCGCGGGGCGAGATCACGCGCAACGACGCGGCGCTGCTGGTCCGCAAGGACCTGCTCGACGGCTACCAGTCGCGGATGAACGAGCTGCTGGAAGAGGCCGCGGATGCGTCCGAGCGCGATTTCCCACTTCGAATGGCCGAGACCACCGCCCTGGCCGCGCAGTACTGGAGGATCATCTCCCCCGAGTACGGTCTGCAGATCGGGGCGGAGGAGCTCGCCGAGGCGAACGCCGCGGTCACAGAGCTCGAGGCGGCGGGCGCCGCCGGAGACGCGCAACGCACCGCCCGCCAGGTTGCGCTGGTCGACGAGGTCTTGGCCAGTTTCCAGGCCGCTCCCCTCACCGACGAGGAGCAGGCGCGCCGCGCGAGCCAGCTGCTCCGGTTCGTGGATCTCGTCCCGTTCGAGTACGGGAAGGGCGTCAACGACGGACGGGTGACCATCCCGTTCGAGATCCAGGAGGCGCGCACGTTCCTCGACGCGGCCCGGGACGCGCTCGACGACCTCGCCCCGGCGCTGAACGAGCTCGATGCGAGCGTCGCGCCGGCCGTGGCCACCAACCTCGCGCAGCTCGACGAGTGGGTCACCGCGGCCGAGCGCCAGGACGCCGACCTGGCAACCGACGGCGAGGTCAACGACCTGGCCGTGGCCTCGATCGAGCGGCTCGAGGCGGTCTACCCGGAGGAGTGGGAGCTGAGCGGTGACGAAGCCGACTTCGAGATCATCCAGCTCACCCTCGACCGCATGCGGGCCGCGGTGTCAGCCGGCGAGTACGACGTGGCCGAGCAGGCGCGGATCGAGGCCTACGCGCTCTTCGAGTTCGGTCCGGAGCGCAAGCTGATCGCGTTCGACCCCGGTCTGGTCGCCGAGGTCGAGGGCCTGATCTGGTTCGGCTGGGATGGGACCGACGGCCTCGCCGAGCAGATCGCGCGCCGGGCACCGTCTCGCGAGATCGCGGCGACCCGAGCCGAGCTCGACGACGCGCTCGCCCGCTCGGCTGGCACCCTCGGAGAAGGCGCCAGCGACGCGACCATCGTCACCAATTCGGCGGTGATCGTCTTCCGCGAGGGCCTCGAGGCGGTCCTCATCCTGGCGGCGATCACCGCGAGCCTGCTCGGCGCCAACAGACGCCTGCGTGCCCCGGTGCTGTGGGGAGGCGTCGTCGCGCTGGGCGCGAGCGCGATCACGTTCGTGCTGGCGCACACGCTCCTGCGATCGCTCTCGACCCTCGGCGAGAAGCTCGAGGCCGTCGTGGGGCTGATCGCGATCGGCGTCCTGCTCCTCATCCTCAACTGGTTCTTCCACAAGGTGTACTGGACCCAGCACATCTCGGGCTTCCACGGGAAGCGCAGGCGGCTCCTCGCGCGCAGCGCCGAGGGAGGGTTCATCTCGGCGCAGATGATCGGCCTCGTGCTGCTCGGCTTCACGAGCGTCTACCGGGAAGGCTTCGAGACGGTCCTCTTCCTTCAGGCCCTGCAACTCAGCGCCGGCACCGCCGTCGTCCTGCAGGGGGTCGCGCTCGGACTCGTCGCGGTCGGCGCCATCGCCGTCGCCACCTTCATGCTCCAGAAGAAGCTGCCGTACAAGAAGATGCTGATCGTCACCGGGGTGCTGATCGGGGCGGTGCTGCTGACGATGGTCGGCTCGACCGTCCGGACGATGCAGGGCGTCGGCTGGGTCGGCATCACGCCGATCGACGTAACGATCCCGTTCTGGGCGGGCGAGTGGTTCGGCGTCTTCCCGACGTGGGAGACGATCGGGGCGCAGGCCGGGGCGCTGCTGTTCGTGGTCGGCAGCTACTTCCTCGCGGAGCAGCTTCGAGACCGCTCCCGCCGGCGTGGGCGCAAACAGGCCCAAGAGGCGCTGGCTGCGGCGAGCGAGAAGCCCTCCGGCGCGCTTCAGACCGGTGCGGTGCTGGTCGAGGACACGCCCCGACCGCAGGCGCCCTCCGGACGAGGCGACTCGACGAGCTAGACCGCCGGAACTCAGGGCCGGGGTGCCGAGACGCCGGCACGCGTGCCTCCACCCTACGGCGGGCGTAGGCGATCAGCCCGGGATCGAGCCCCAGCCCGCGCGCCGCGAGTAGCGCACGAGGAGGATGACGGGGACCAGGCCGACCGCGACGATGAGCAGCGCCGGCAGCGCGGCGATGTCGAACTGGGAGTCCTTGGTCGACTCCCAGACCGTGATGGCGAGCGTGTCGGCGCCCAGCGGTCGCAGGAGGGCGGTCGCCGGCAGCTCCTTCATCACCTCGACGAAGACGAGCAGCGCCGCGGTCACGATCCCGGGCCAGAGCAGCGGCAGGTGGACCTGGGCGAGCAGACGCGAGCGATCCGCCCCGAGCGCCCGCCCGGCGTCGTCGAGCTTCGATCCGATGTGACCCATCCTCGAGTCGACGGCGAAGTACGCCAGGGCGTGGAAGCGAATCACGTAGGCGACGATCAGCCCGAGGACCGTGCCGGTGAAGAGCAATCCGATGTCCGCCCCGAAGACGCTCTCGGCGAACTCGAACAGCCTGCGGTCGAGCCAGATGAGCGGCGAGAAGACCGCGACCGCGACCACGGTGCCGGGCACGGCGTATCCAACCGTCGCGACCCGTGCGCTCGTGCGCCCCAGACGCGACGGCCGGGCCCTGTTGCCGTAGGCGATGACCGTCGCGGTGACCAGCGCGACGAGCGCGGCGACCACGGCGAGCATCACCGTGAGGACAGCGGCCTGAACGAGCTCTGACCCGACGACGCCGTCGAAGATCGTCTCGATGGACCACGCGACCAGCTGGATGCTGGGGAGCACGAACACGACCGCGAGCAGCAGGCTCGGGAGCGCCGCGGCCACGACGGCCTTCCACCCCCGCAGCCGTCGCGGCTCGACCGCGTCGCCCTTGGCGAGCTGGCGCTCGTAGCGGGCCCGCCCGCGCAGGAAGCGCTCGAGCACGAGCAGCATCAGCGCCAAACCGACGAGCACGGTCGCCAGCTGCAGGGCCGCCGCCTGGTCGAACGCGCCGAACCACACGCGGAAGATGGCCGTGCTGAGCGTCTCGTAGCCGAGCAGGTTCACGACGCCGAAGTCGGCGAGGGTCTCCATGACGGCCAGCGCGACCCCGGCGGCGAGCGCCGGCCGAGCGAGCGGCACGGCCACCCGCCAGACCGCCGCGCCATAGCTCAGCCCGAGACTGCGCGCCGCCTCGATGGCTTGCCGCGACTGCCCCAGGAAGGCGGCACGACCGAGGATGTAGACGTACGGATAGAGGACCGCGGTGAGGACAAGCGTCGCGCCGATCGGCCCTTTGATCCATGTGAGCTGGAGACCGTCGCCGAACAGGTTGGACTGCAGGGGGTTCGCGAAGCCGAACTGGCCGAGCAGCACGAACGCGAGCACGTAGCCGGGCATCGCCAGGGGCAGGATCAGGGCCCATTCCAGGATCCCCCGGCCGGGGAAGTCGTAGAAGGAGACCAGCAGCGCGAGGCTGCCGCCGATCACGAGCGTCCCGACGCCGACCGCGACGCCGAGGATCACGCTGCGCGCCAGCGCGTCGGGCAGGAGCGTCGCGGCGATCTGGTCGAACGCCTCCCCCTCGGCGATGAAGCTGGTCGGCAGCCAGATGATCGGGCCAGCGATCAGCAGCGCGAGCAGCGTGCCCGCGACGGCCCAGCCAGGGACGCGCCAACCGCGAGGGCGGGCGCTCACTCCCAGCCGACCTCCAGCATCAGCGCCACGGCGTCGCCCATGAGGTCGCCCGCCCGCGGATCGATCGGATCGGTGACGACGTCGGCCCAGTCGCTGATGTGATCAGGCGGCGCCACGTCGGGGTTGGCCGCGAACTCGCTGTTCTCGATGAACTCCACCTGCGCCTCGGGAGTACCGAGGAACTCCATCAGCGCGATCGCGTTGTCCCGGTTGCCGCTCGAGCTGACCAGGCCCATCCCCGAGAAGTTCGCGTGTGGACCGGCTCCGTCCTGATCGACCCACGCCGGCGCGACCGGGAAGTCCCCGTTCTCGGCGATCGCGCGACCGAGGTAGTAGTGGTTCGAGAAGCCGACATCGCACTCGCCCGCCGCCATGTAGCCCAGCATCTCACCGTCGGAGCCGAGCACGTCGGGGTCGTTGGCCATCCACGACTCCAGCAGCTCCTTTGTGGCCTCGCGCCCGTTCTTGGCGATCTGATCGGCGACGAACGCCTGGTTGTACTCGCTCTTGGAGGTGCGCAGACACGTGCGACCGCGAAAGCGCGGGTCACCGAGGTCGGCGTAGCTGGTCACCTCGCCCTCACCCACCCGCTCCGTCGACACGACCGGGGTGCGCACCCGGGCGGTGAGGCCCCACCACTCCTGCTCGGGATCCCGCAGCCCCTCGGGCACCTGCTCCTCCAGCGCGGGCGTCGACACGCCCTGGAGCAGCCCGGCCTCCTTTGCCTGCCACATGCTCGCCAGGTCGGTCGTGATGAAGACGTCCGCGGGCGTCTGCTCGCCCTCGCGGCGCAGGCGCTCGAGCAGCTCGGGGCTCGTGCCGCCCCGCAGCTCGACGCTGATGCCGGTCGCCTCCTCGAACTTGCCGAAGACGTCCTCGTCCCCGTAGTGGGCGCGGCCGTTGTAGACGACGACCGACTCGTCGTCTCCGCCCGTCGTGAGCGCCAGCGCAGCCACGACGACGACCCCGACCAGGGCGATCGCTCCGATCGCGAGCAGCCAGGGACGGCGAACGAGTTTCTGGGTCATGCGGGGAGGCCCCTTTGCGGTCGTCGGTCGTAGGCCTGAATAAGCGCAGTAAGGGTAACCGAATATGATCCGGGCCGGACACGTGGCCGGTTCGCCGACGGCCGCTGCTCGCGGGTGATCGAAGAGGCATTAGACTCGCCTCACATGACGGGTGCGGCAGCTGCAATCGACGCGGTCGGCGTCAGGAAGGCATTCGGCGACATCGTCGCGATCGCGGATGCCGGGGTGCGTGTGGAGCGCGGCCAGCTCGCGGCGCTGCTCGGGCCGAGCGGGTCGGGCAAGACGACCCTGCTTCGCACGATCGCGGGGTTCGAGGTCCCGGACGCGGGCACGATCAGCATCGGCGGCAGGGTGGTGGCCGCCGACGGCGTGTTCGAGGAGCCGGAGCGCCGGCGCATCGGCATGGTGTTCCAGGAGGCGGCGCTCTTTCCCCATATGACCGTCGGGAAGAACGTCGGCTTCGGTGATGCGAGCGCCGCGCGCGTACGGGAGTGCCTCGATCTCGTGGGCCTGGCCGACCGAGCGACGGCGTACCCGCACGAGCTGTCGGGTGGTGAAGGTCAGCGGGTCGCCCTCGCGCGGGCGCTCGCGCCGTCACCCGAGGTCATCCTGCTCGACGAGCCGTTCGCCTCGCTGGACAAGCGGCTGCGGGAGAGCCTGCGCGAGGAGGTCGCCGAGATCCTGCGCACGGCCGGCGCCAGCGCCCTGCTGGTGACCCACGACCAGGAGGAGGCCCTCTCGCTCGCCGACGTCGTCGCGGTGATGCGCGACGGGCGCATCGTGCAGTCGGGTCGCCCCGAGGAGGTCTACGGACACCCGGCCAGCCGCTGGGTCGCCGAGTTCCTCGGCGAGGCCGAGGTCCTTCCGGGGACGGCGGTCGAGGGCATCGCCGAATGCGAGCTCGGTCGGTTCCCGGCCGATCGCCGCTTGGGGGGAGCCGTCGAGCTCGTCTTTCGCCCGGAGTCCCTCACGATCGGGGGCGCCGACGCACCGGGGGACGCGCCGTGGGCTCGGGTTCGGAGCACGTCGTTCTTCGGGCACGACCAGCTGGTTCGGCTCGAGCTCGAGAGCGGTCAGCAGCTCCAGAGTCGCCGGCTCGGCTTCGGACCGTGGCACCCGGGCGACGAGGTCCGCGTGTGGATCGACGGACCGGTCCACGTCGTCCCCGCCGAGTCCGCCGCGGCCGGCAACGGCGCGCACGATGACACCGTCGCGGCGGGGGTCGGCGCCGGCTAGGCCGGCTCGAGCAGCGGCTCGCCGGCCATACCCTCGGTGTCGAGGCCACCGAGCGACGCCGCCGTGGCGGCGATGTCGACGACCCGCGCCGGCCGCTCCGGAGCCCGATGGCTCGACGCGCCCGGGAGCACGATGGCCCAGGCGTCCCCCTCGGTGTGATTGCCCGCGCGCCCGCTCGCCGCGCCGAAGCGCATGACCCGACCGAAGTCGGGCGACTCGACGTACGGCAGCTGGGTCGCCGGACGGTCGGCCCAGCGAACGACGAAGTCCGGGAGGCTGTCCAGGCGAGCGCCGTCCCCGAACACGTCGCGGGTGCGATCGACCCCGGCGACCGCGGGGGCGCCATCGGCGTCGACGAACGTCGCCAGGCCCTCCGCGATCTCGTCGTACAGCCCGTCGAGGTCGGCCTCGGCGACGATCCCGTCGCGCTCGCGCCCGCGCACGTTCGCGCGCACGTAGCCCTGGTTGTCCGCCGGATGGGCGAACGCCCGCGTGGCGCTCCAGTCCATCCCGCGCAGCTCGAGGCGCGCCGTCAGGTCGAGCGTCGCCGCATCCGGGAGCGCCCGCGCCACCCGGCCACGCGCGGACGCGGGAACCGCCGCGCGCAGGCGCCAGATGGCCCCGGCCGCGCGATCCGCGTCTTCCCTGGGACCGCCGCGCAGGACCGCGTCGAGCATCTCGGGCAGCAGGTCGGCTCGGCTCGTGTTGACGTCCATGCCCACCGCGGAGCACACGATCAGGTCGGTGTCCTCGGGCAACGCCGCCACCACCCGGCCCATCGCCTGGTCGACGGCCTCGTACACGTCCCCGAGCGCCGACTCGAGGACGCGGCGGGTGCGGTCGTCGAGCTTGTCGGGGTCCAGCTGGGACTGGTCCCAGAACTGGTGGCCGGCGATGTGTGCCGCGGTGAAGGTGAGCCAGGCGAGGTCGTACGGGCGCTCGGAGAGCAGGTGCAGGCCCGCGTCGGCGACCCTCCCGGGCCCCGCGACGAGCGTTCGCCGAAGCGCGAGCAGCTCGCGCAGGTAGGGACGCCCGAAGATCTCCTCGGCGTGCCGGGGACGTCCGTACAGGCGCCCGAGCTCGCGCCGCAGACCGTGGGGACGGGACCACGCGCGCAGCACCACGCGATCGACCAGCTGCCATCCACAGACCAGGGTCGCGCCGGCGACTTCGGCCGTCGGTGGCCGGCTCTCGTAGGGGTCGATGGCGAGCGTCGTCTGACCGACCTCGGCCAGCCGCTCCCAGATGGGCGCCGGCGGATCGAGCGCGCTCATGTAGCGAGCCCGCTGGTCCGGCGCCGACCACTGGAACGGGTAGAAGACGCCGTGATCGGCGATGTCGAGCCCGCTGTAGAGGGTGTGGAAGGCACCGGCGGCGAAGTGGGTCCCCGGCCCCTCCATCTCGTAGCGCTGACCGCGCTCGATCAGACCTGCCAGGGTCGGCAGGCGCCCCTGGGCCAGCATGCGCTCGAGCAACGAGACGCTTGCGGAGTCGAACTGCAGAACGGCGAGCATCAACGCACCTCCACGCGTGACCAGACACCAGCGGCCGCAGCGGAGCGGCGCGTGGCCTCGATGACCTTCATGACGACGACACCGTCGGCCGCCGTGCCGGGCCACGGCCCCGGACCACCGGCCACCGCTCGGGCGAACGCCTCGAGCTGCCGCGCCAGCGAGTCGACGAGCGGGTGGTGCCCGGGAGCACTGGGTCCTGGGCTGGCTCGATCGAGCAGCGCATGCCAGGCAGCCGAGACCGTCCCGTGGACGCCTCCGACACGGTGCCGAGCGATCAGGCGCCTCCGAGCGCCGCGAACCGCGACGCGCTCGTGGTGCGGTCGTCGGTTGGCCAGCTCGATCCGTGCCGTGCTCGTCCCCACGCGCAACTCCAGCGAGGCGCGGCGCTCGGACAGATGGCGAGCGCGCACCGAGCTCGGCTCAGCTCCGACCAGCCAGCTCGCCAGGTCGATGGCATGCGGGCCGAGGTCGAGCAGCACGTCGTCGCCCACCGCGACCGGGCGCCAGCGCTCGCGCAGGTATGCCAGGCGGATGTCGAGCTGTAGGGCGCGCCCCGGGGGCAGGCTGGCGCGGACACGCGTGATGCCGGGGTCGAAGCGCCGGTTGAGGGCGACCCAGACCGGTGACGGCAGCTCGGCGAGCTCTGCGGCCCCGACGACATCGGGCGCCGGCGGCTTCTCGACGAGCACGGGAACACCGCTCGCCGCGGCGCGGCGCGCGTCCTCCAGATGAACGTGCGCGGGCGTCGCCAGGACGAGCGCATCGACCTCTCCCGCATCGAGCATCCCCGCCGCGTCGGCGTACCGAGCCACCCCCTGGCCGACCGCCGCCGCGCGCGCGGAATCCGGATCGGCGACCGCGACGAGGCGAACGCCGTGGGCGACTGCGAGCGCGGGCACGTACCCCAGCTCCGCCAACCGTCCGCAGCCCACCAGGCCGACGCGAAGCGGCTCGCTCACTGTGACCCTCGGCGCTCGCGCACGAGGTGCACGACCACCCCTGCCGGCACCGCGGCAACCGCGGCGAGGTGGTGGAGCGCGTGCAGCCCGACTCCAGCGAGCGCCTTCCCGGTCCCGAGTCGACGGACGAGAAGCCGGTAGAAGTCGAGGTTCAGCGCGACGATCCCCGCCGACGCGCCCAGGGTGAGCGCCGGACGGCGGGCGAGCAGGCCTCCCAGCGCAAGCAGAGACGCCAGCGCGCTCAGCCGGTGCCGCCAGCCGAGGTTGAGCGCGCTCGAGGATCGGCCCGTCCGCAGCATGATCCCGACCCAGGGGATGCCCCGGTGACGGAAGTCGGTGACGAGCATGCTGCGAAGCGTCCAGCGCTTGAGGTGCCGGCCGCGAAGCTCGGGATCGAGCGTGATCCGCCCCCCGGCGTCGATCAGCCGCATGCCGAGATCGATGTCCTCGACGGACGGCCGCGGGAACCGCTCGGCGTCGAAGCCACCCACGGCGAGGAACTCCTCCCGGCGCACCGCGCCGAGGCCGGCCCAGAAGGTCTGGGCGGGCCCCGCAGCGGTCGCGTGGACGTGGTGGTGCAGGAGGTTTCGAAAGCGCGAGACGACCCCCGGCGCCGCGGGCGCGTCGTCGTAGGCGCCGACGAGCGCGGTGAGCCCGTCGTCCACGCCGAACGCCGCGCGGACGCGCGCGAGCGTGTCGGCATGGATCTCGACGTCCGAGTCCACGAAGAGCAGGACGTCGGCGTCCGCCGCCATGGCGCCGACGTTGCGCGCGGCCGCCGGACCTGCACCGTCGGCCTCGCGGACCACCACGACGCGATCGGCGTCCGCTCCGGCGCGCCGGAGCGCGTCCAGGCAGGACGGGAGCGTCGCCGGGTCGTCCGTCGCCGGCACGATCACGGCGACGGTCGGCACCCCAACGGACGCCTCGACAGCCGGCACAGCGGAATTAGGGTGCCCGAACATCGCGCGGCACCCTACCTGACCTCCGAGGACCCGGACCGCGCATCCGGACACCCGGTCGCGATGACCCGCCACCGCCCGTCCCGAGCGAGCACCGTGGTGACTCCCCGACCCGCCGGCGTGACGGAGCTGACCCCAGTGCGCGCGATCACGACCCGCGGAGGCTCGACCGGCGTGCCGCTCACGCCCACGCCCGACAGCGGGAGATCGAGGTGCCACGCGACGGCCGGCAGGGCGAGCGGGTCCCGCACCACCGGGCTGCCGCACGCGGTGAGGACCGGCGTGCCGCCCGCCCGCTCGAGCGCACTGCGCAGATCGTCCTCCTCGCGTCCGATCGCGAGCGCCTCGTCGACGTCGTCACGGATGTCGAGCGCCCGGGGGAGCATCACCGCCGCCGCGACGAGCGCGAGCAGCGCCACGAGTACCCTCGAGGGCACGAGCGCCGCAACCCGTGCCGCCCCGACGCCCGCCAGCACGCAGACGACCGCGGCGGCGGGAACGGCAAAGCGCGGCAGGGCCGCATAGCCGACGAGCGCCCCGGCGCACACGAGCGCCATCCAGACGCCGGCACCGGCGGCGAGAGCGATCACGAGGCGATCGCGTGGCGTGCGCAGGGCGAGCGCCAGCGCGATGGCGGCACCGATCCAGGCCGGCGCGGGCACCAGCACGACGAGGCCCCAGAGAGCATCTCCGAACGCCTCGGCGGCAGCGGACACGCTGTCGGGAGAGTCGGCCACGCGGGCGCGATCGCCACCGGTACGCCCGTCGCCCGATCCCAACAGGTCGGGCACCACCCACAGAACCGGGACCGCGAGGGCCACACTCGCCGCGAGCGCTCTGAGCCGCGGCGCCTCGCGCCAGGCCCAGACCGCGTAGGCCAACAGCAACGGGAACGCCTCCGGGCGGACGAGCGCGGCGAGGGCACCGAGCACGAGCGCGGCGCCGGGCCGGCCGCGCAGGTGCCGGTCGATGGCGCCGAGCACGAGCGCAGCGCAGAGCGGCTCGGACGTCCCCTGCAGTATCTGCCGCGCGAATGGCGGCTCCGGGTCGCTCAGCAGTACCAGGGTGAGGGCCGCGCCGGCGCCCGCCACGATCCGCGAGGTCCCCGCGTCGCGAGACGCGATGTCCGCAGCGACGCGCCACGCCAGCACGATGGCCAGGAGGCCCGACAGACGCGCGACGAAGAGCCATGCCTGCGGCGCCGCGTCACCCAGCGGAGCCAGGATGGCCGTCATGAAGACCGGGAGCGGCTTCCACGACGGTCCGGCGGTCGTGTCGAGCTCCAAGCGGGTGAGCTCGCGCCCCCACACGAGCCAGGCCCACGGGTCGAAGGCCGGGGTGATCGGCAGGAGCAGCGACAGGCCCGCGAGCAGGACACAACCGCCCACGACGCCGGCGGCGATCCAGCGCCCGGCGTCCGCCCGGTGCTCGGGCGTCGACGCGCTCATGTCAGGCCCAGGACGAGGACGACCGCCGACCCGCCGATCCCGGCCAGCGTGACGACGCGGTCGAGGAGGGAGCGAAACGCCATGAGCTCATAGCCAATCGCGGCGAGCGTCCCGCCGTACAGGGCACCGAGCGCGCCAGCGGCGCCGAACTCGATCGCCAGCGGGAACGAGATCGCCAGGAACACCACGGCCGAGACCAGCGCCCCCCGCATGCGAACGCCGGGACGAAGACGCAGCGCGGAGGTCTGGAGCGTCAGCGCCGAGAGCGGTGCCAGGACCAGCACCGCGAGCGCCCACGCGAGCGCGCTCGTCGCCGGCCGAAACTCCTCGCCGAGGACGATCGCCGTCAGCGGCTCCAGCAGGGCTGCTCCGACGAGCGCGGCCGGAAGCGCGACGGCGAGCGCGTGCCGCGCGAGACGCCGCGCCTCGTCCTCGACCGAGCGAAGACCGGCGCCGACGTGCTCGGAGAGCCCACCGAGCTGGACCGTGAAGATCTGGGTGACCGCGGCGACACCGGCGAGCGCGATCCCGACCGCCACCGCCGCGTACCCGATCTCGGCGCTGGCACCCGCGCCGGCGACGAGCGCGACGACCACGATCGCCGCGCGCGCGACCGTGAGCGTCACGAGGAACGACACGCCGTGCTGGACCGCGACGCGCATCGCCCCCTGGGGGATCCACGCGCCGGCGCGAGCCCGTCTCAGCGTCGGCGCGACCGCGGCCGCCGTCCAGGCGAACGCGACGAAGGCCGAGATGGGGATGGCCGCGACGGCTCCGGTCGTCCCCCACGGCACCGACAGCACGAGCGCTCCGACGACCAGCACGGTGGTCTGGAGCGGCCAGCGGAAGCTCCAGAGCGTCGTCTGCCCGAGCCCGAGCCCGGCTTGGGCCAGCATCGTGGCCGTCGCGTCGAGCGCGAGGGCGATCAGCGCCAGCCCGACGATCTCGGGTGGGACGTGGTCCGGCAGGCCGACCGACAGCGCCAGCGCGACGATCGCGATCCCGAAGAAGAGCGGCGCCCGCCACAGGGCGAGCCGGACCGTGAGCGCTCGGGCCAGCGGCGCTCGGTCGCCGGCCGGGGCGGCGGGGACGAAGCGAGACATCGCCGTGTGGCCGCCGAGCGCGAGCGCCGTCGCCCCCACCTGCACCAGGGCCAGCACGAGCGCGAACTGCCCGTATTCGGTCGGCCCGAGAACCCGTGGCACGAGCGTCGCGAGCAGCGCGAGCGCGACACCTTCGGCGAGCTTTCCGACCAGCGTCATCCGGACGGGCGCGTTGGCCGCCCGCGCCCCCTCGGCTCGCGCGGTCGACTCCGAGGTCGTCGTCAACGAGCGCTCGAGCGCAGGTCGTAGAGGTGCAGGGCGACACCCTCGTGGAAGCTCGACCGCAACCTGCGACCGGTGTCGTCGAAGCGGGCGTGCAGGAACTCCCAGTCGCCGTGGATCGCGTGGGAGATCAGCACCCACGTCCGCCCGTGGCCGGCCAGTGTCTCGAGGTCGGCGTCGATCCCCGGGCGGTAGCCGCCGCGCACGGATCGGCCGATCACGAGGCTCGGCGGGTCGCCCAGGAGCGCCGGCGCAGCCGGGCCCGGGTCGGGTGGCGCCGCACGAAGCGACCACGGAGCCGGCCGGCCGGACTCGCCGGCGATCCACCCCGACTCGGCGTAGTACCGCAGCGCGTACTGGGCACCGTGCGAGACGTACAGCTGATCGCCGGGCCGCCACGATTCCGTCAGCTCGAGCAGCGCCGGTCGAATGTCCTCGCGCAGACGGGGGGACGCCAGCTCGTTCCCCGCCAGCGAGAGCTGCCAGCCGACGAGCGCCGCCAGCGGAGCGAGCGCAACCCCCCCGAGAACGAACCGACGCGTGGACGGCGGTCGACGGGCGACCACCACGTCGCGCAGCCAGAAGCTGCCCTCAGCGGCGAGGATCGCGAGCGCCGGCATCAGGAAGAGGACGAAGCGGTCGCCGAAGGGATACCGCTCGAGCGCCGCGGCGATCAGGACCACGGCCGCCGGAGCGAGGAGCAGCCACCCGCGGACCGCATCGCGCCTGAGCAGCGAGACCGCGCCCGCCAGGACGAGCAGGGCGGCGACGGCCGCAAGCGGCGCCGGCCAGCCGACGAGGTCCTCGAGCGTCGTCGCCGAGATGTCCGCGGGCCACACCAGGTCGGACAGCTCTCGCGGCGGGATCCGGGGCGAGAACGGGCTGTCGCCACCGACGACCTGCTGCTGGAGGCCACCGAGGTGGCGCAACGAGACCGCGTAGGCGGCAGCGGCCGAGGCGACCCAGATGCCGACCGCACCGGCGAGCACTCGGATCGCGGCCGCCTCGCGCTGACGGACCGCGTGGATCGCGAGCACGGCCCCCACCCCGACCATGACCAGCAGCGCCGCGTGGGAGAGCCACAGCGCCAACCCGCCCACCAACCCGGCCGCGAACGCGATCCGCATGTCGCGGGGACGCTCGAGCAACAGCAGCGCGACTCCGGTCACCGCCAGCGCCGCGAGGACGTCGCTCGAGTACTGCTTCGCCTGGCTGGAGTAGTCGAGCAGCGGCGCGAGCACCGCAAAGAGCGCCAGGGCCCAGAGCGCGACCGGTGCCGGGACGATCCGCCTGGCGACCGGCCAGAAGAGCACGAGCGCCCCGACCCCTGCGGCGAACGGCAGCAGCCTCAGCGCATGCTCGCCCGGACCGATCGCGTCGACGATCCAGGACTGCGCCAGGAGGAACCCCGGCGGAGCCCCCTGGGCGAAGCTCAGCGGTCCGAGCAGTCCTTCCGGCGGCGGGTCGAGCAGGTTGATCACGATCAGCGCCTCGTCGAGCCAGAGCGGGCGGCCGTGGACGTACACGGCCAGCCGCAGCGCGACACCGACCGCGATCAGGAGCAGCGCGATCGCGGCGTACCCGCCACCGAGCCTGCGGCGGACGGCGTCCCACGTCGCCGGTCTGGAAACCCTCGGCGCCCGAGCACGGGGCATCGGGACCCGTCGAAAACGGACGGTCACGACGCTGGGCAGGCCGCCCGGCCGAAATACATACGAAGTCCCTTACCGAAATACTTTGACGTGACTAATATGCCGCGCGATGAACGGCGAGCACGATATCGAGCGGGGCGAGGACCTCGACGTCGCGGTGTTGGGTGCCGGGCCAGCCGGGCTGACGGCCGCCCACCTCCTGGCTCGTCGGGGCCAGCGCGGCGTCGTGATGGAGGCCAGCGACGTGGTCGGCGGCATCGCCACGACGGTCGAGTTCGAGGGCTATCGATTCGACCTGGGCGGACATCGCTTCTTCACCAAGGTGCCGGCGGTCGAGCGCCTGTGGGAGCAGATGCTCGGGGACGAGTTCCTCACCAGGCCGCGCCTGTCCCGGATCTACCACAAGGGCCAGTTCTTCGCGTATCCCCTCCAGGCTCGCGACGTCGTCGCCCGCCTTGGCCTGGGCGAGACCGTGCTCTGCGGGCTGTCGTACGTCTGGGCCCAGGTCAGGCGGCGAGGCGGCGAGGAGAACTCCTTCGAGGACTGGGTGACGGCCCGGTTCGGCCGGCGCCTGTACGACGCCTTCTTTCGCTCGTACACCGAGAAGGTGTGGGGCATCCCCGGCACGGAGATCCGCGCGGCGTGGGCCGCCCAGCGCATCAAGGACTTCAACCTCCGGCTGGCGATTCTCAGCATGCTGGGGCTGCGACGGCGGCACGTGACCACGCTGATCGAGGAGTTCCGCTACCCACGGCTGGGGCCCGGACAGATGTGGGACGCCTTCCGGCACGAGGCCGAGGCGGGCGGCGTGCCGGTTCTCATGAACCGTCGGGTCACCGGCCTCGTGCACGACGGAGGTGAGGTCACCGACATCGTCGTCGAGCACGACGGCGCCCGGACGACACACCGCGTCGGCGGGGTGATCTCGACCCTCCCGCTGTCCGATCTGGTGCTCGGTCTCGACCCTCCCCCACCGCCCGCCGTCGAGGACGCCGCGCGCAAGCTGCGCTATCGCGATCTGGTGCTGGTCGCGCTGACGACCCGTGACCCGGTGCCGTTCCCGGACAACTGGATCTACCTGCACGACCCCTCGACACGAGCGGGGCGGGTGCAGAACTTCGGCGCCTGGAGTGACGGGATGGTCCCGCCCGGTGCCGGCTGCCTCGGCGTCGAGTACTTCTGCTTCGCGGGCGACGACATCTGGGAGATGTCCGACGACGATGCAGTGGCGATGGCCCGGGACGAGCTCGCGCGCATCGGCCTGATCGACCCGGCCCAGGTCACGGGCGGCACCAAGGTGCTCGTGCCGAAGGCCTACCCCATCTACGACACGCACTACGAGGAGGCGGTCGCGCAGATCCGCGCCTACCTGTCCGGCTTCCCGAACCTCCAGCCCTGCGGGCGCAACGGCCTGCACCGCTACAACAACCAGGATCACTCGATGGTCACCGCGATCCTCGCGACCCTGAACCTGATCGACGACGCGGGGCACGACGTCTGGACGGTCAACACCGAGGACGTCTACCTCGAGGAGGGCGGCCTGGACGACGGGCCGATCGGGGACGCGCTCACCGAAGCGGAGCCCACTCCGGCGTGAGCCCCGACGCGGACCGCGACCAGCGACCGCCCGAGCCGACACCAACACCGCCATCGGGGCCCGAATCCTGGCCAGCGGCGACGGTCGTCGTGCCGACCCGGGACCGACCCGCAGCGCTCTCGGTCTGCATCGCGGCGATCGAGCGCCAGACGCTTCCCGGCCTCGAGATCGTGGTGGTCGACGACGGCTCCCGCCGGCCGGCCGATGTCGACGCCGCCATCGGCGATTCCCCCGCCCGGCTCGTCCGCCTGGACGGACGCGGGCCCGCGACGGCGCGAAACGCGGGCGCCCGCGCCGCGAGCTCCCAGTGCGTGCTCTTCTGCGACGACGACTGCGAGCCGGTCGCCGACTGGGCGGCGCAGCTGGTGACGGCGCTCGCGTCGGGCGCGCACGCCGCGGCCGGCCGCACCGTCAACGGCCTGACCGACAGCGCCCTGGCCGGCGCCTCGCACGTGGTGCTCGAGGGGGTGATCGACGCCGGGCGCGACCCGGCGGGCGACACGCTCACGTTCGCCCCGACCTGCAACCTCGCCGTCCGGGCCGAGCTGCTCGAGGCCGTCCCCTTCGACGAGTCCTACCCGCTGCCGGCGGGCGAGGACCGCGACTGGGGGGCACGGCTGGCCGCCCGGGGCGAGACGATCGCCTGGGTACCGGCGGCGGTTGTCGTGCACCGCCACGCGCTGTCGCCGCGAGGCTTCTGGCGCCAGCACTATCGCTACGGGCGCGGTGCCCACCGCTTTCTGGCGAGCCACCCGGCGGACGCCCAGGCGCCCAGCCCTCGTCGAGCGGTGCTCGCGCGTGGGAGGGCGGCCGGGCCACGGGTCGCCGGACTCGTGGCCGTCGCCCAGCTGGCGACGGCCGCCGGCTTCGCCCGCGAGGCGCTCTCGGCACGCCGGACCCGTTCGGGTACCGAGGGCTCGCCGACCTAGACCATCGGCTCACCGCGAGCGCGCACGAGTCAGGACCCCGGCAGCACCGGCATCCCGAGGCCGTCGGGCATGATGCTCGTCACGATCCCGGCGACCTCGTCGCTGTACGGGCTCGAGCCCGACGTCGAGGTCCATCCGCCATCGACAGGAACCACGGTTCCGGTCATGTAGCTGCCGGCGTCGGAGGCCAGGAGCAGCAGCGGGCCGACGAGCTCCTCCTGCTCGCCGAGGCGGCCGAGTGGCGTCTGCTCGGTGAGGCGGGCCTGCCACGCCGGAATGCCGATCAGGTCGTTGGTCATCTCGCTCGGGAACCAGCCTGGCGCGATCGCGTTCACGCGGACGCCGCGGTCCGCCCACGTGGCGCCGAGCTGCTGGACGAGCTGGATCTGCGCGGCCTTGGACGCGCCGTAGGCCGCCGGGTAGGCGCGATGCCCGGACATGCCGGTGATCGAGGAGATCACGATGATCGATCCGCGACCGGCGGCGAGCATGCGGCGGCCGGCGGAGGCCAGGCAGTTGAAGGTGCCGTTGAGGTTCGCGGCAATCCCGGCCGCGAACAGCTCCGGCGGGGTCTTCTCGATCGCCGGCAGGCCCTCGGCGACGACGCCCGCGTTGGCGACGAACACGTCGATGCCCCCGAACTCGGACACGGTCGCCTCGCACATCGCCTCGATCTGCTCGGGGTCGGTGATGTCGCAGGCCACGGCCAGCGAGCCCGTTCCCTCCGGAAGCGCGCCTCGGACCTGCTCGAGCCGGTCGGTGCGACGAGCGGCGAGCACGACGTTGGCGCCGTTGGTCGCGAGCGCGTTGGCGAACATCACGCCGAGGCCAGACGAGGCGCCGGTGACGATCGCGGTCTTCCCGGAGAGGTCGAAGAGCGCGTTTGCGCTGAGGTCGGTGCTGGCCATGGCGATCCCTTTCGTGGCGAGGTGCCGGGACACCCTAGGTGCCCTGCGCCCGTCCCGCCTGAGGGCCGGTGGCGACGGCCTCACGCACGGCGCTGCGGTCGGGTTTCCCGCTCGACGTCCGCGGGATCGCAGGCAGGAACGCGTACTCGCGGGGTCGAGCTTCGGGGCGAAGGCGAGCCGCGACCCACGCGCGCAGCTCCCGCTCGTCGGCGCCACCGTCGACAGGCTCGATGGCGGCGACCAGGCGCAGGTCGCGAGCCTCGTCGGGCCGGCCGACGACGCAGGACTCGCTCACGCCCGGATGCGCGCGAAGCGCGGTCTCGACCTCCTCGGCAAAGACGTTGACGCCCGAGACGACGTACATCTGGTCCCCACGACCCTCGAGCACCAGCTCTCCGTCGACGAGGCGACCCATGTCGCCGACGCTCGCCCACCCCCGGTCGCTCGGCCCCCGGACGATTGCCTCACCCTCGAGGTAGCCGTCGAACAGCATCTCGCTCCGCACCCAGATCTCACCCGCGCCGCCGACCGCCGCGCCATCGCCTCGGATCGACACCTCGACACCCGGGAGCACATGCCCCACGCCTCCTGCGACAGAGGGCGACCCAACGCGCCGCGCGCTCACGAAGCTCAGCTCGCTCGCGCCGTAGAAGTCGTGGACGGCCGCGGACGGGAAGGCCGACAGGATCGCGGCCTCTCCGCTCTCGCCGATGCGCTGGCCGGCGAGGAGCACGCGCTCGACCGATTGCGCGGGGCCGCCGCGCTCGAGCAGCCGGGCGGTCGCGACGAGCAGCGTCGGCACGCCGACCACGACGCCGGGTCGACTCACCTCGATCTCGCGGGCGATCGCGTGCGGCGACAGCCGGCGCGGAACGACGGCGGCCGAGCCGAGCCAGAGCGCCTGGCACGCCGCCCAGAGCCCCAGCGACAGCGAGAGCGGCGCGGCGATCAGGATCGGCCGATTCCCCGAGAGCCCGAAGGCGGACTCGGCCGTCCCCATCGTCTCGATCCACGACCGATGGCCACGGACGAAAGCCTTCGGCCGGCCCGTGCTTCCCGAGGTGAACCCCACGTAGAAGGGGAGCCGCGGATCGACGACGACGGCTGGCTCCGCCTCCTGCCCACCGACATCGACCGGTACCGTCGCCGCGCCGGGAATCGCGCCGAGCGCCTCGGCGCCCCGCGCCGGATCCCACCCGGCGTCTGGGACGATCGCGGTCCGCCCGGCGGCGCCCACTCCGATGAACGTCGCCAGCAGGTCGAGCGCCGGCTCCAGCGGGCACACGACCCGGTCGTGTCCGGCCGACGCGCGCTGGACCGCGGCGCACGCCGCCGCCAGCTCGGCCCGGCTCACCTGCACCGCGCCGGTCAGCGCGACGGCATCGGGCGCCTCGCGTGCGCGCTCGAGGAAGCGCTGGTGGACGTTCGTCGTGCGTGCCGGCGTCGACATCGCCGCCATCCTGGGCCGTCGACGCCCGCCTCGCAACACGAGACCGCCACGGCGCGGCCGCTCGACGCGCGCGCCACGGTCCGCCAGCAGGGCGCCGTCATCCGTGACGACGCCCAACCTGTCGGTCCCTACCGGTCGC
Organism: Thermoleophilia bacterium; assembly: GCA_028285405.1. GTDB lineage: Bacteria > Actinomycetota > Thermoleophilia > Miltoncostaeales > Miltoncostaeaceae > JANQPH01. Next base: position 35,470 of record JANQPH010000039.1, on the reverse strand, counting down.
GACCGAAGGTGCGCAGCGTCACGGCCGGCGCGTCGTGGTCGCTCGCCGAGTGCCCGTCCCTGGGCCGGCGGTCGCGCTCGTAGTAGTCGTTGCTGATGGGCGCGTAGCGGAACCGCTTGACCCTCGACTCGAGACCGTCGGTCACGAGCGTGTGGTCCAACGTCTGCAGCCGCCCGCTGAACTGGAAGCTGTAGGCCAGCCCGGCCGGGACCTCGTCCCACAGGTTCTCGAGCGAGGTGGTTCCGTCCTCGAGCGCCGCGAGCGGTGTCTCGTCCTCGAAGGCGTTCAGATCGCCGGTGACCATGACCTCACCGCCGCGGTCCTCGATGCCCTCGACCCAGTCGCGCACGAACTCGGCCTGGGCGACCCGGCACGCGTCGGGCGCCGACTTGGACGAGAAGTGGTTGTTGACCACCCAGAAGGCGGTGTGGTGGCGCTTGACCTCGATCGCCAGCGGCGGCCGATCGAACAGCAACCCGTCCACGTCCGAGCACGTCGCCGTGGTCGGGTTCGGAGCGGTCTTGCCGAGCTGGCGCACGTCGAGGACGCGCACACCGCGGCGCACGAGGAATCCGACGTCGATGCCCCGGTTGTCGTTGCCCTCCTCGAGATACCCCTCGTAGCCGCCGATCCGGTCGCCGAGGTCGTCGAGGATCTCCTCGTTCACGACCTCCTGGACGGCCACGACATGCGGCCGCTTGAGGAGCTTGCGGATGCCGCTCGCGAGGCGGTTGCGCTTCTCGCGGTACTCCTCCTCGGAGACCGTGCCGAGGTCGAGCTCGCCACCGACCGGGAAGAAGTTCTCGAGGTTGTAGGAGGCGATGTTCGTCTCGTGGTGGCGCGGGCGCGTGATGCCGCGGTACGGGAACCTCACCCCGGTGTCGAGGACCCGCGGGCGCCGCTGCGGCTGCACCATCACCTTGTAGTTGGAGAACGAGTAGGTGAAGGGCCCGACGACGTTGTAGGCGCGGTCGAACAGGTCCGCGCGGACCAGGGTCGTGGACGCGGTGTCCGGCTTGCGCGGGTTCACGGGGTTGCCGGCGCCGGCGTCGGCGTCGGTGGCGAACAGGTCAGGGCGAACCGAGTCCCGGAAGACCCGCGACTTGCGCGGACCGAGCGTCAGGAACAGCTCTCCGAACTTGTTCGTGCCACCCGAGTTGGCGGTGGCGAGCCGGGCGCGGACACGCATGCCCTCGAGCCGCTCGTAGTACTCGCGGGCAACCGGGTCCTGGTTCCTGGCCGCGCGGGGGCGGAGCACCTTCGGCCGAGGCAGCGGCGCCGTTCCGATCACCTCGGGCTCCTCGCCGATGACCTCGGCGAGCATGGTCAGGCCGAACTTCTCCTTGACCGTGCCGACGACCTTCACCTGCTGGCCGGGCGTGTACTCGTCCGCGTCAACGAAGCCGACGTAGATGCCCTCAGACGTCCTGGGATCGCCGTCCTCGTCGCCGCGCTCCTCCTGCACGAAGATCCCTCGGTCCTCGGGGAAGGTCCGGGTGAAGCTGGCCCCGACCTCGTCGTCGATGCCGGTGACGACGCCCCGGATCTCGACCGTCTCGCCGACGATCGGCGAGGTGGCGCCGGGCCCCTGGATCTCGTGGATCTTCACCAGCGGGGGCGGCGGGGGCGGCGGGGTGTCGCCGCCGGTCGGCGTGTTGGCGGCGCCGAGGCCGAAGTCCGCGAAGACCCAGTCCGCCGCGGCATCGGTGTCCACGCCGTCGGTGACCCGGCGCGCGCCGGCCAGAAAGAACGGGCCGTCCGGTCCGAGCTCGGGGGCGCCGAAGAAGGCCACATCGCCCGCGTCGCCGTCGGTCAGGGCGATCGAGTCCCGCACGACCTCGCCGCCGCCGACCGTGGCGCCCGCGATCGAGGAGGTCTCGACGAGCGCGATGGTCTCGCTGCTGTTCTCGAGGAAGTTGTTTGCGACCGTCAGATTGGGGGTCACGCCGTAGTTGGCCGAGAGGCCGGCCGGGTTCCCGACGAGAAAGAAGCCGTTCGAGCCGATCACGTCGCCGGGGCCGAAGTCGATCCGGCGGTCGATGGCGCCCTGGCTGGCGCCCGCATCGCCCTCGACCACGATCAGGCTCAGGCCGTCGAGCACGGTGCCGGGCGTGCCGAACAGCTCGACGTACCCGGTGTCGTCCGTGCCGGTGTGGCTCGCGAGCACCTCGTTGATGAGGACGGGGTCGCCGGTGGCGGCGAGGGCGCTCGGAGCGAGCGCGGCGCCGGCGGCGACGACCGAGGCGGCGGCGAGTCCGCGCGCGCCGCGCCAGCGGCGCCGTGGGCGAGAGGGGTTGGGCACACTGACCTCCAGTCCGGGGTGAGGCGTGAGCGTCGCCTCGACCCGGAGTCGCGCAAGTGGCGCGAATGTGTCCCGCTGTTCCAGCCCGACCCGTCGCGCGCGCCGTCTTGGCGGGTTTGCGCAGATGGCCTGCTGCCGGCATCACGGACTTGTCACGCGGGTATCGCCCTCCGGCGCGGAGCGTCCCCACGACGTCGCGGATCCGGCGGCAGCCCGGCTGTCAAACTGCCTCGCGATGTCACCGATCGACGAGCTCTCGGTCCGGATCACCGGCCACCCGGAGGGTGACCCCGAGCCGGCGACCGTGACGAGCGGGTGGGCGCGAACCGTTCACGGGCGACGCGAGATCGATCGACCCGTCCTGCGGGAGGCGCTCATCGCCGCCGCCGGCCTGTCGGGAACGCCCCACGTGTTCGGCGAGCAGTACACCGAGACGACCTGGGACGAGTCCGGGGCCGCCCTCGAGATCGACATCGCGATGCGCCGGGACGTCCTCGACGACGGCCCCGCGTCGGCGCTCGCCGACGCGCTGTCTCGGGCGATCGACGACGCGGTCGCGGTCGGCGTGACCGAGGACGACGCCGTCGACCTCGTGCGCTGGCACCTGGGCGTCGCGCTCGAGCACGATCCGGAACAGATCGAGATCGAGCGGGTCGAGTCCGCGGGGGCAGGTTGGCGCGTCCGCGCCCTCAGCCACCTGGGTGTCTACGAGTGCGAGGTTTCAACCGACGGAAGCGTCGCGTTCCGGCGCGTGCCCCGGTTCACCTAGCCACACGCACGGGTTTCTCGCCAACGGGCTGTGAGGTCGAGCGGACACCGGTGACACGTTGTCACGGGCCCTCGACAGCCCTGTAACCCGACCGCCCCCGTGCCGGCCATAGCGTCGGCGACTGCGCCGCCGGTGCCCGTCTCGGGCGGCGCATGACCCGTGCACCTGACCCCATCGGAGGTTGGCTGATGAGGCGACGTCTCGTACGTCGACGCAGCGCGATCGCGGTCGCGGCAACGGCCGTGCTGATCGGAGCGCCCGCGGCGCTCGCAAGCGGCGGAGGAGCGATCAAGTCGTTCGCGCCGCTCACGAACTGGAACGTCCCGGGAGGTGGCGTCGCCGAGATCGTCGCCGCGACTCCAGACGGCAAGACCCTCTACTACACCGACTCCTCCGCCGGCGCGGTCGGTGTCGTCGACATCTCGAGGCCCAAGAGCCCGAACCAGCTCACGACCATCGACGTCGGTGGCGAGCCGACGAGCGTCGCGATCACCAAGGACGGCAAGTGGGCCGTCGTCTCGGTGCAGACCTCGACCCTCGAGGAGGGTGAGGTGCCGGTGCTGCGCGCCGGCAAGGTCGTGGTGATCGACCTCGCGGCGATGACCATCGCCAAGGAGATCACCCTCGCCGGCAGCGAGGCCGAGGCGGCCGGACCCGACTCCGTCGCCACAGGCGAGCTCGGCGGTCGCCAGTTCGCGGTCGTCGCGGTCGAGAACGAGCCGGTGATCGTCGACGGCGACGGCAAGCTGACCGACGGTGAGGACCCGGGTGACCCGAACGACATCAGCGCCCCGGGCAACGTCCAGGTGATCGACCTCGGAAGCGACGCGGTCCACAAGGTCGACCTGCCGGCCGATCCGAGCCTGCTCTTCCCCGACGACCCGCAGCCCGAGTACGTCGACGTCTCGGGCAAGTACGCCGCCGTGAGCCTGCAGGAGAACAACGGCATGGCGGTCATCGACGCCGAGGTCGCCCTGCAGGGCAACCCGGCCGGAGCGGTCACGTCCATCTTCTCGACCGGCACCGCCTCCCAGCGGACGACCGACCTGAAGGAGGACGAGCGGATCGACTTCGCGGACGGCTACCCGTCGTCGGTCGCCAGCGAGGACAACGCCGGAGCCCGGGCGGCGGACGCGATCGCGTTCACCCGGAACGGCAAGTACATCCTCTCGGCCGACGAGGGCGAGCAGAACTTCACCGGCGGTCGCGGCTGGAGCATGTGGACGCCCGACGGCACGCTCATCCGCGACGACCGCGGCAAGCTCGAGGACGAGTCCGTGCGGATCGGTCAGTTCCCCGAGGACCGGGCCGAGAACAAGGGCATCGAGGTCGAGGGCATCGAGACCGGCGTCTACGGGAACCGCGAGTTCTACTTCGTGGGCTCCGAGCGCGGCTCGTTCGTCGGCGTGTACCGCGCTCGCAAGAACGGTCCGCCGCGCCTCGTCCAGACGCTGCCGACCGGCGTCGCGCCCGAGGGGCTCGTCGCGATCCCGAACGCGAACCTGCTCGTCACCGCCGACGAGAAGTCCGGGAACCTGACGATCTTCCGGGCCGTGCCGTACCGGTACCGCGGCACCCACAAGCGCCCGCTGCTGCGCTCACGCAGCGACGAGGACGGCTTCGCCGCGATCTCCGGCCTCTCGGGTGACCCCCGCTCCAAGCACCGCCTCTGGGGTGTTCCCGACTCCGCGCTGAAGAGCGAGCTGTACCGCATCAACCTGCGCGGGACCCAGGCCCGGCTGTCGACCCGTCCCATCACCAAGGACGGCAAGCAGCAGGCGTACGACCTCGAGGGCATCACCGCGGACACCTCGATCGAGGGGACGCGGGCCAAGCGCGCCGAGACGCACCGTCGCGCGAACCGTCGTGCCCAGGCGCAGTACCGGGACGCGTCGCGGCGCGGGAAGACCCGCGCGGCGAACCGCGCCCAGCGCCTCATGACCTACCACGGCGCCCAGGCCAAGCGGTACGGCTACCGCGGCGGCTTCTGGCTGGCCCAGGAGGGCAACGCCAAGTTCGGCGAGAGCGCCTACCGTCCCAACCTCCTGGTCCAGGTGGACCGGCGCGGACGGGTCACGCAGGAGATCTCGCTTCCGCCCGCGATCGACTCGCCGGGCGGCGGCGTGGTCCGCAAGAACGGCTTCGAGGGCATCGCCGTCAGCGACGACGGCCGCTCGCTGCTGGCGGTCATCCAGCGCGAGTACGAGGGCGAGCCCCAGGTCGGCGGTCGCCTGCACACCCGGATCGCCAAGTACGACCTCATGACCGAGGAGTGGGAGTTCTTCCTCTATCCGCTCGACCTGCCGCCGGCCGCCGGTGGCTGGGTCGGCCTGTCCGAGATCGTCAACCTCGGTGGTGACCGGTACGCGGTCATCGAGCGCGACAAGGAGCAGGGCGGCGCGGCCGAGGTCAAGCGGATCTACCAGTTCTCGCTCGACGACGTCGAGTCGACGGACGGCCAGCCGCTTCCGGCCGGCACCACGCCCGAGGACGTCGAGGGCAAGGTCATCCGCAAGCACTTCTATGCGGACGTGCTCGACGAGTTCGCCCCGTTCGAGAAGATCGAGGGGCTCGCGGTGGCCGGCCACGGGCGAAACCGGGTCCTGTGGGGCAACGTCGACAACGACGGTGGCGGCCACGAGTCGCGCCTGGTCAAGCTGGGCCGGGTCAAGCCCGCGCCCAAGCCGAGCGACAAGCTGACGCTCTCGCTGCTCCACCACAACGACGGCGAGTCGGACCTGCTGCCGGGCGACGACCACGGCGGCGTCGCGCGCTTTGGCACCATCGCCCACCGGGCGAAGGGCGAGGCGTACAGCGAGTACGGCGAGCGCGGGATGCGGAGCGAGCTCCTGGTCTCGGCGGGCGACAACATCCTGCCCGGCAAGGAGCTGAACGCCAGCCTCAGCCTCCCGCCGGGGAGTCCGTTCTACGACGCCGTCGCGTACGACCTCATCAAGTACGACGCGATGGTCATCGGGAACCACGACTTCGACCTGGGTCCCGACGTGCTCGAGGGCTTCATCCGGAGCTTCCGCCAGAAGAGCAGCGGGTCGCCGGCGCGCTCACGGGTGCCGTTCCTGTCGGCCAACCTCGACGTCTCGGCCGAGCCGGGGCTGAAGGACCTGCAGGACCGGGGACGGATCGCCAAGAGCACCATCGTCAAGGTGCGTGGCTACCGGATCGGCATCATCGGGGCGACCACGCCGAACCTGCCGTTCATCTCGAGCCCGCGGAACGTGGTCGTCGACACGATGGTCGCGCCGGCGGTCCAGGGCGAGATCGACCGTCTTCGCACGCGGAAGGTCGACAAGATCATCCTGGCGAGCCACCTGCAGGGTGTCGACGAGGACATCGACCTGCTCACCAAGGTCGAGGGCGTCGACGCCGCGGTCGCCGGTGGCGGTGACGAGCTGCTCGCCAACGCCGACGACGAGCTGCTCCCGGGCGACACCCCGACCCGCCCGTACCCGATCCTCGCCAAGGACAAGACCGGCAAGGACGTCCCGGTCGTCACGGCGCCAGGCCAGTACCAGTACCTCGGCCGGCTCGTCATCGAGTTCGACGAGTACGGCGACCTGGTGATGGTCCACCCCGACTCGGGGCCGATCGCCAACTTCCCGGAGGGTTCGGGCAAGGAGGTCAAGCCGCGGGCCGACATCCAGAACCGGGTGGTCCAGCCGGTCACCGACGCGGTCGCCGCGATCGACTCGAACGTGCTCGGACAGGCGACGGTCGACCTCGAGGGCTCCGCGGACGCGGTTCGCTCAGGCGAGACCAACCTCGGGAACTTCACGGCCGACGCCATCCTGGACAAGGCGAACGAGCTCGCGCCGTCGTTCGGCACGAGCGTCGACGTGGCCATCCAGAACGGCGGCGGGATCCGTGACAGCGTCGCGACGGGCAACTTCACCGAGGGGAAGACGTTCGACATCTTCCCGTTCGGGAACACGCTCACGGTCGTCGAGGACATCTCGGCCGCCGAGCTGAAGGAGATCCTCGAGAACGCGGTCTCCAAGGTCGTGGTGGTCGGCGGGCAGGTCGTCCGCCAGGGCAGCGGGACCGGACGGTTCGCTCAGGTCGCCGGCCTGACCTACAGCTACGACCCGACCGCGCAGCCGCGCACGTTCGACTCGGGCGGGGCGGTCACCAACCCGGGCTCCCGGGTCATCGACGTGGCGCTGGCCGACGGTACCCCGCTCATCACCGGCGGAGTGCCCGAGGCGGGCGCGCCGAGCATCAACCTCGCCATCAACAGCTTCAACGCTGGCGGGGGCGACCAGTACCCGGTGCTGACCGACAAGAACCAGGTCGGCCTGGGGCTGTCCACTCAGCAGGCACTCGCCGAGTTCGTCACGGAGCAGTCGCCGATCGGCGCTGCGCCGTACAACCCCGGCGTGAACGATCGGATCTTCCCGATCTTCTCGTAGGCGGAGTGGCGCGATGGACCGGGGGCGCCGCCCCCGGTCCATTCGCTCTCAGCTGGCGAGCAGCTCCGCCAGCCGCTCGACGACCACCTCCGGATCCACACCGGCGGGGCGAACGACGAGCGTGTCGACACCAGCGGCGCGGAGCGCCGCAATCCGCGCACCCACGTGCTCGGCGTTGCCCACGAGCGAGAGCGCAGCGACGAGGTCGTCCGGCACGGCCGCGACCGCACCCTCCCTGTCGCCCGCGAGGAACGCGGACTGGATCCGCTCGGCCGCGTCGGCGAACCCCATCCGCGACACGGTCTCGGCGTAGAAGTTCTGCGTGCGCGAGCCCATGCCGCCGACATAGAGGGCCAGCTCCGCCCGGACGTCGTCCCGAGCCGCCTCGGTCTCGTCCGCGTCGCCGATCGCCGTCGCCATCCCCACGATCAGCCGCAGCTGGCCGAGCGCGGGGTCACGACGGGCCCGCCCGCGCTCGAGCGCAGCGTCCCAGATGTCGGCCGCCTCGGGAGCGTAGAAGATCGGAAACCAGCCCTCCGCCAGCTCCGCGGTCAGCTCCACCGCGCCCGGTCGGAGCGCCGCGATCGCGATCGGGATCCGGTCGCGCCGCGGCCGACCGATCAGCCGCAGCGCCTTGCCCTGACCGGTCCCGCGTCCCGGTGGAAGCGGCACCGGTCGCGGCCCGCCGACGCTGCCGATCCGCTCGCGCCGCCAGGCCTGGCGGCACACCGTGACGGTCTCGCGCAGGTGCGCGAGCGGCTGCGCGAACGGCACGCCATGAAGGCCCTCGACCACCTGCGGGCCGGAGGTGCCCAGACCGAGGAGCGCCCGCCCGCCCGACAGCTCGTCGAGGCTCTCGGCGGTCTGCGCGATCAGCGCCGCCGACCGGGAGTAGACCGGCAACACCCCGGCGGCGAGGGTCACCCGCTCGGTCCTGGCCGCGAGGTAGCCGAGCACGGTCGGGGCATCGGCGCCGTAGACCTCGGGTACCCACACCTCGTCGAGGAGGCCGGCCGCGTCCAGCCGTGCGACCGCCTCGACCTGAGGTCCCGCCGGCCGGGCGTAGTCGAGCGCAAGACCGAGGCGCGGAGCGCGGCTCACGCGGCGAGACTAGCGGGGTGCGGGGCCCTCGCCGGCCGGATACCGTGCGCCGGACCGAGCCGGAGGGGAACGTGAGACGGCTGAGCGAGAAGTGGCTGATCGTCGTCGCGATGACGATGCCCCTCTTCATGCTCACGGCCGACATCAACGGCCTCACCGTCGCCCTCCCGACGATCGGTCGAGACTTCGGCGTCTCGACCACGACGCTCCAGTGGGTCATCAACGTGTACCTGCTGGCGTTCGCCTCCTTCCTCCTGCCCGTGGGGCGGCTCGGCGACATCGTGGGGCGACGGCTCGTGCTGCTCGCGGGGGTCGCCATCTTCGGAGCCGCGTCGATCATCTCGGGCATCGCTCCGAACGAGGGGGTGCTGCTCGTGGGACGGGCCGCCCAGGGCATCGGCGCGGCGGCGTTCTTCTCGCAGTCGCTCTCGGTCGTGAGCAACGCGTTTCCTGCCGAGGAGCGCGGGAAAGCGATCGGCATCTGGAGCGCGACCGGCGTCACCGGCGCGGCAGCCGGACCGATCCTCGGCGGGATCCTCACCGACCTGGCGAGCTGGCGCTGGTTCTTCCTCGTGAACATCCCGATCAGCGTGATCGCCTTCGCCATGGTCTGGATCCTGGTCAAGGAGTCGCGGGACGAGACGGCGTCGAGGCGGCTCGACATCGTGGGCTTCGTCCTCGTGACCGCGGGACTCGTCGGGGTGGTCTTCGCGATCCAGCAGCTCGACGACTCCAGCATCACCTCACCCGGAGTCCTCTGGCCGCTGATCGGTGGGGGCGTCGCGCTCGTGGCGTTCGTCCTCCTCGAGCTGCGCCTGGCCGAGCCGCTCGTCGACTTCCTGCTGTTCCGAAGTCGCGCCTACCTGACAACCGCGGTGCTCGGCGCGATCAGCCAGTGGCTCTTCTTCTCGTTCACGTTCTTCATGACGCTCTACCTGCAGAACGTGCTCGGCCTTTCGGCGATCGACGCCGGGCTGGTCTTCCTGGCGCTCTCGGTGACCTTCATCGTCGCGTCGATCAAGACCGGGACCGCGGTCGAGAAGCTCGGGATCAGAATGGGGATGACGATCGGGATCGGGCTGATGGGGGTCGGGCCGCTGATCGCGATCTTCCTCGGCACGGACCAGACGACCGGGGTCGCGCTGGTCACCGTCGCGTACGTCGTCTTCGCGATCGGAAACGTGTGGGCCTACAACATCTCGACCGCGGGCGGCATGTCGGCGGTGGCCGACTCGAAGGCCGGCGTGGCCTCGGGGATGCTGTCGTCGTCCAAGTTCGTCACCGGCGCGTTCGGGCTCGCCGTCGTCGGCCTGGTCTTCAAGACGGTCGAGAACAACGACCTCGAGGACGCCGTGTCCGAGTCGGGTCTGCCCGCGTCCGAGGTGAGCGAGGTCGAGGGCCTCCTGTCGGGGTCCGAGGAGGCGGTCACACGCCTCGGCGAGCTGTCTCCGGCGCTCGCCGGAGAGGCACAGGCGACAGTGAACGACGCGTTCCTCACGGGCCTGACCGCGGCGATGATCCTGAACGTCGTGGTCGCCGCCGCCACGATGGCGGTGGGCCTGCTCTACCGCCCGTCCACGCGCCCTGCCGGAGACGACGCGCCCTCGCCGGCCGCACCCGCCGCACCACCCAGCTGAGGTCGGCTCGGACGGTAGGCTCGGCGAGCCGTGCCCCGTCCGCCCCGACATGGCAGCGCCGTCCGCCTGGCCGGTTGCGTTCTCGCGACAGCCGCGCTCGCCGTTGGCCTGTCGGCCTGCGGCGGGGACTCCGACGACGAATCCGACGCCGCCACGACCACCGAGACCGAGGCAACGACCACTGCGGACGGCGGGGTCCTCCCGGAGATCGTCGCGGCGACCGAGCAGGTGGTCGCGCACCTCGAGGCCGAGGGGGCGGTTCCCGACCCCGAGGCACGGGCGCGAGTTCGCGACCGGTTCGAGGCGAGCAAGCGCCTGATCTTCCCCGCCGGCGGGCCGGACTGCCGGATCCGGGAGATCGCCGCCGGCAGCGCGCGCCTCGTCACGTTCACCCAGCGGGCCCCGATCTACGAGCACGTCGTGACCGACGAGGAGGAGACGGTCGCGGTCGCGCTCAACCTCCCCACCATCGACCCCGATGCGCCCGCCAGCGTGCGCTGCATCGACGCGGTCTCGGCGGCGCTCGCGACGCTCGATGGCGGCGCGGCGGCGCCGACCACCACCGAGGCTCCCCCAAGCGCGGACGAGCGCCCGACCATCGAGATCCGCGGGTCCGGGGTCACGACGTCGACGGGTGGGTTCTTCACCGGCGCGCTCGTCGAGAACACGGGCCCCGAGGGTCTCAGGCGCGTCGAGGTCGGATTCGACGTGCTGAATGCCGCCGGGCGCGTGATCGGCTCGGCCCAGCCGGCGGTGATCTCGGTCCTCCCCGCGGGCGCGACGGCCGCAGCGGCGACGAACACCACCGAGACCGAGTGCGGATGCGTCGCCGACGACATCGCCAGCGTCCGGACCCGGTTCAGGGCCGCCGGAATGACGACCGGCGACGTCGAGGTGGCCACGGTCACGGACGCAACGATCACGACCGACGCGGGAGAGCTCGTGATCTCGGGGACCATCGAGAACCCGGACGCGACCCCGCTCACGGATCCGGTCCTGAGCTACGTCGTGCTCGACGCCAACGGCATCGTGATGAGCGGCAACTTCGCCACGCTCATCGGCGTCGAGGTGCCGGCCGAAGGCTCGGCGCCGTTCGAGAGGACGCCGCCGGCCTCGTTCGGAGAGAGCCTGCCGCGCGAGCCGGCCGAGGTGGTCGTCTCCGTCGTCGACTGATCCCGGGCGGCCGCGGCGGACGCGATCTGTCGCCGTTTCGAGGTGGCGTTGACCCGACTTGGCGGCACGTCGCAGCTCGGTGACATGCCTCGCAGCTCTCGGGCGATCCCATCGTCTAGGGTCGCCCTGGCTGTGCCCGGCAGCACCAGCTCGAGACGTAAAGGAGTGAGATGGCCGACGAGATGATCGTCGTAGCTGCCGACGGCTACCGCGACGCGGTCAAGCGGGTGATGGTTGGCCCCAACCGCATGCTGATGGAGTGGAAAGAGGAGTGGCAGGCGAGCACCAGCCTCCCGCTGCCCGAGTTCGACGAGAAGGTGCCCCTCCTCACCTGGCCCGAGCGGGAGCTCGCGCCGTGCCCGATCTGTGACGAGCGCTCGGCGCGCCTCAGCGGGGCGGACCAGCCCGGCCGAGCGACCGTGACGCTGGCGTGCCTGAACGAGGAGTGCATCGCCGGAGAGATCGACGTCACGATCAGGCGCTTCGACGCTGCCGAGCACCGCCTGCCCGAAGGGGGCATCGAGGCGCCCGTCTATCACCGCGATCGCGCACCGTTCGCCAAGCGGGACGAGGACGGAGCGCCCAGCGGGATGCGGCCGCGACGGAGCCGCCCCAAGCCGAGCCGCTTGCAAAAGCTGCTGAGCCGCCTCGGGGAGTGAGCGTCGGGCCCACGCGGGGGTGAGCTCGGGCCCGGACGACCGAGCGCTCGGGTCGGTCGTCTCGGCCCGGAGCGTTGTCGGCGGGGGGTGCTGGGAGACTGCGCGCACCGCCAACGCCCGAGGGGGTCTGATGCACTGGCTGTTTCTGGGGATGGCCATCGTCCTGGAGGTGATCGGGACGTCGTTCCTCAAGGAGTCGAACGGCTTTCAGAACCTCGTCCCGACCCTGGTGTCGATCGCCGCGTACGTGTGCGCCTTCTACTTCCTGTCCCTGGCGATCCGTTCGCTCGAGCTCGGGATCGCCTATGCGATCTGGGCCGGAGTCGGAACGGCGCTGATCGTGCTGATCAGCTGGCTGGTCTTCAACCAGTCGCTGGACGCCGCGGCCGTCGTCGGCGTCGGGCTCATCATCGCCGGCGTCATCGTCATCAACGTCTTCTCCGAGGTGAAGGCCTAGCGCCGAATCGGTCCGGGCGAGCAGGCAGGCGATCGGCGCGTCCCGGCGAATCTTCAGGGCATGAGCACAGAAGCCCTCGACTTCGCCGACTGGGACACCGAGCGCGTGGCTCGACCGCAGCTCGCTCCGTTCCAGCGCCGGCAGCGCCCCGCCCTCCGGCTCGCCGAGATGGATCTCGAGCCGCCCGAGGGGCCGGTGCCGGCCGATGTCATCTCCTATTTCGAAGACGCGCTCCGGCGCGAGGCCTCCCGCAACCGCTGACGCTCGCCCCGGCGGGTGAGCACGGGCCACGGGACCGCGGGGCTGGTCGCCTCCGGTCGCTCCTGGCCGGCTCGCGGCAGCGCCCGGCTCCCGCGGTGATGGGGTGAGATCGCCGAGTTGATCGCAATGCCACCGATCCGGCCGGCACGGGACTGACGCACCGCACCCTCGTCCGGATTTGTTACGGATCGGATAACGTCGTCGCCCAAATCGACCGGGGGGTGACGGCGTGAGCCGGATACTCAGACTGACACTGGCGCTTGGGCTGATCGTCGCCCTGGCGCTCGTGGTCGCCGCGTGTGGGGATGACGACGACGATGGCGACGACACCGGCGGAGAGATCACGCTCACCGGCGTGGAGACGACGCTCAGCCTGGACTCGACGCTGGCGGCGCTGCTCGAGCGCAACGACGTGACCGTCGAGCCGATCGCGCCGGCCTCCGCATCGGACGACGGCATCACGTTCCCGATCACCGGCGGCACGATCGACTCCGAGACGCTCGTCGGCACGATCGAGCACGCGGGCGGGCTGCGCTTCAGCGCAGGTGGCGAGGAGGTCGCGGTCACCGACTTCGTCATCGACACCACCAACGACACGCTGACGGCCACGGCTGGCGGCGACCAGCTGCGGCTGCTCGCGGTCAATCTGGATGACTTCGCTCGCTCCTCGGACGGCGACATCATCCTGCTCGAGGGTGTGACGACGACCCTCGTCCCAGAGGCTGCAGTGATCCTGAACCGGACGTTCGGCGTCGTGCTCTTCGAGGAGGGCATCGAGGTCGGCGACGTCACGATCCGCGCGAGCGCGGCCTGAGACACGACGGCGGCTCAGCTCCGGGGCACCCCCGGAGCTGAGCGTCGCTCGGGCCCTCGGCCACCGGCACAGCGACCGGGCGGCGGCTGAAACATGCGCTGACCTGGGCGGGAGCGACGGTAGGATGCCGGCGTGAGAATCCGGCTCACGAGGACCTTTGCGGCCGTCGCCATCGCCGGTGCGCTGGCGCTCGGCGCCGCCGCCTGCGGGGGCGACAGCAACGACGCCGCGTCCACGACGAGCGGCGGGGCCGACGACGCTGCGGTCGCCGAGTTCTGCAGCGAGCTCGACCGCCTCGAGGTCCCGATCCAGGAACTCGCCGAGATCGACCCGGCGACCACGACCAGCGAGGATCTCGCGACGCTCAACTCACGGCTCGGCGGGAACGCCAACAACCTCGGCCTCGCCGCCCAGGGGGCTCAGATCTCGACCGAAGCGCTCGGCACCGAGCTCGCCGCACTCCAGAAGGCGATCACGGCGATCTCCGACCCGCCGACCGACGCGGAGGTGACGGCGATCGAGGATTCCGCGAAGGCCGTCGACACCGAGATCGTGACCCTGCAGGACGATCACTGCTCCGACGACGGGACCAGCACCGGCTGAGTCTTGGCGCCGACCAAGCTCGCCCCCACTCGGGTCGCAGGTCGCTGCGAAGTCGCACACTTACGTCGCAGGGGGCTTGGGCTGCAGGCCAAGTCGATTCCCAGGTGCCCGGGCCGTGAAGTCGGTCGACGTCGCCTCTAGAGAAGCTCCTTGATCCATCGCGCGGCGACTTTCCGAACGAAATGGCTCGCCTCCGAGTCGTTCATTCTCGAAGCGGGTAGCCCTCTCGGTTCACCATGACGTGCTCTCGAGCCGAGCGCTTCGGGGCTGTTCGCCGTCCCCCTGAAAGCGCGGAGCTCCCGCCTCGTCCACCAGCCCAACTGGGCGCCGTCCCAGCCTCGCGACCGAGCGTCGTGCTGGATGGCCTCCCAGGCCGCATAGGCAAGCGCCCAGTCGAGAAGCTCGTTGCCCGGGGGGCTATGCGCAAGGCGAATGAGGTGCAGAACGCGGCGAACACTTGGCTCGTTGTCCAGAAGGCGCTCGACCGTAGGAAGATCCAGGCCTTCGATGTCAGACAGACCATCCGGCTCGGGTCGCGGGGGCCGCCCGAGCCGGATGCGCATGCGCTCCATTTCCCGCCAGGTCATGAAGTCGACCGCAACCCCCAAGAAGCCGACGATTTCGTCACGACAGTCCGGGTCGACAACGCGCACTTCTTCGATCTCAACACCTTCGAAGGTTCGACCCCATCTGAGCTTGCCGAGTCCGTTGAGGTCTTCAACGCGGTCTTCAATCTGAGCCCTGGCGGCTGCGCGCGCGTCGTCCCGAGTCGCGCCGCCGGGATCGGTGAGCTCGAATCTGGCCTTGTGTGCATCGCTGAGGACGAACTTGAGCCCACTTCCTGGCCCGGGTCCCAGGAGGCGAGCGATGTCCCTCTTCTGACCGCGAATCGTGACGTTCCACGTTGGTGTCGAAGGGGACGTCATGCCACCGCAGATCCGCTCTGATCTCGATGTGTGACTGAGCCTCGCAAGCGCCGACAGCTATTCCCCTGCAACGCCCCCGGGAGGAATCGAACCTCCGACACCAGGTTTAGGAATGCCGCCCAGGGTCTGACTGGCGTGTACTGACCGCTACGCCAAGCGGGTTCTCCGGCAGTCGGGTCCACTGGCTCTCACCCCTCGCAGTATCCGCGACGGTATCCGTCGCGACCTCCACGGGCGCCTACGCGTCTCCGTGCAAAGCACAGTCGTCCCAGTCGAAGACCTTCGGGAGCTGGTCAAGTAGCGCTGCACAGGTCTCTCCGTCATCCCCGACGCGCCAGTCAGGTTGAACGTGCCGCCCGATCACCACGAGACCGACTGACCCTGCCCCTGCAGCCTTTAGGGCCGTGGCGGCGGATTGCGCGTGCCCGCCCCCCGCCCAGGTGTCGTCGACAAGCAGCACGTCCTCCCCGGCGAGTGAGCGACCAGCCTCGTATCGACGTTGGTCATAGGCCCGACCTTCCGGGACGTCCCCCGTGGGCAGCAGCAGCCGCTCGAAGCGCTCCTTGACCGGGCCACAGGCCTGCAAGATCCGCCGAAGCCGATCCCGCTCGTTGTCACGGCTCGGCGTGCTGGAAGGCACAGCGCAGACGATCTCGAAGCCAGAGCTGCCGACGGCGCGGGCTAGGCAGCCCTCGTGGGCCTTTAGGAACCGCCAGAGGATTCCGTTAAGCCGCGGCGCGGCGTATCGCTGCTCAGCCAGGCCGCCGTCCTTGTACCGGCGCAGCGCGAGGTGGACCTGACCGAGATGCTCGCTATAGGTGATTGGGAGCACCGCGTCGAGCTCGGCGCGCTGACCGTTGCAGCGAAGACACCGCTCGTACTTCTGGTCGACAAAGGTCTTGCAGATCGTGCAGATGCCGAGGCCAGGGCGCCTGACGTTTCTCATCGCGCGGGCGTACGTCGCGCTGGCCTCTTCGACGGTAAGCGTCGCCACGAGCCGAGTCTACGAGGCTCCTGAACGCGGGCTACGCGACGAGAGAAAGCTCCTCGCTGTAGAGACGCTCTAGGTCGACGATCACCTCATGACCGGAGTCCACCACGTAGACGCCCGGTCGCTCCGCGTAGTCGCGGGCCCAACTAAACCGCATCAGGGAGCGGAGCAGGAACACGGGTCGCCCGTGCTCAAGAGCGAGGCGAGCCTGCATCCTGGCGCCACTCGTCCCTGATGCCTCAACAACCACGGTTGCCCTCGCGAACCCAGACATGACCGCGTTCCGCTGAGGAAACGTCCAGCGCCTAGGACCCTGGTCCGGGAGGAACTGCGAGAGCACAGCGTGGTCCCGCGCAAGGCGGTCCTGCAGTCCTGCATTCGTCTTCGGGAATGCCTGTCGCAGACCAGTGCCGACCACGGCGATCGTACGGCCACGCGCCTCCAGGGCCGCGAGGTGACTTGCAGTGTCGATGCCCTCAGCGAGGCCACTCACAACGACATAGCCGGCATCCACTAGGTCGCGCGCGAAACTTCGCGCCTGCTCGAGACCCCGCTCCGTCGGTCGGCGAGTCCCAACGACCGCGACGGAACGCTCGTCGGGGTCGGCCAACGTGCCACGCACAAAGAGTACGGGGGGGCGGTCGTGGACCATCCGGAGATTTCCCGGGTAACCGGGGTCGAGGATCCCAACGACCGCGATGCCCTCTCGTCCCCACTCCTCGACCCGCGCCTCGAACTCGGTGATGGAGGCGGCGGAGCCGCTGTCCTCAAACAGACGCCCCTGTGCGCTCGTGTCCAGGCTCTTGAGGAGTCGGATCGCGCTGCCCTCCTCCTCTATCGCACCGGCAAGCCGGTTCCACGGCAGGGCGCGACTCTCCATTAGGGCAAGCGTGGCGATCGTCTCTGGGCTGCTCACGGGGGTGCCTTCGATCGAACATACGTTCGCATAGCAGGGTGCGCTATGCAAGGCTCTCACTGCGCATCCTCATCCGCCAGGCGGACGACTTGTGGATAACCGTCCCGGTGAGGGACGCGCTTGAGGACGCTAACGATCGCCGCCCTACCCAGCTGAGCGGAGCGCGAGGGTGTCGCCGCTCGGGAGGTCGTCGTCCCGTACCCAGGTGTAGACGCCGAGGCTGAGGTTGGGGTCCGAGTGGCCGAGAAGGCGCTGCATCGCCCGTGGACCGTGCCCCTCTCGCGCCCAGCGCGATGCAGCGGCGCGGCGGAGGTCGTGCCACGCGGCCCAGGGCACACCAGCTGCCTTGGCGGCCGGCTTGATGATCCGGCGCGTCGCGTTGCTTTCGGTGAGTGGCGTCCCCGCCTGCGTCGCGAAGACGAAGTCGCGATCAGCCGGGTACATCGCCGTGTCGCGCGAGAGCTGGAGCTCGCTCAGCAGGTCCGACGGCACCGGGATCCGACGCTCGCCCCAGGAGCTCTCCTGCTCATCTCGGGCGACTGAGGTGTTAGCTACCCACAAGTCGAGCGCGTCACTCGGAGCCCGAGCGCGGCAAGGGCCTCGGCAACCGAGTCCGAGTTCGGCACGCCTGTCAGGTCAACACCCCGCGATGGGTACTCGATCTCGAGACCAACGGTTGTCCCCCCGGCGTCCTCGTCTAGACGCCGACATCGGTCGAGGTCGATCGACCGAGCGACTCGGGGCGCTGGCGGATCAACGAGGTGGAC
This sequence comes from Thermoleophilia bacterium, assembly GCA_028285405.1. Classification (GTDB taxonomy): domain Bacteria; phylum Actinomycetota; class Thermoleophilia; order Miltoncostaeales; family Miltoncostaeaceae; genus JANQPH01. The sequence goes on along the minus strand of JANQPH010000039.1, from coordinate 17,667 downwards.
GTAGACGATGTCGTGAGCCTGGTCGTACTCGGTTCGCAGTCGCATGGCTGTCACGTGTGGTCGTCATCGGGGGCGAGACCTCGTCTCGGGCGATGCCCGATTCCGGTACCGGACGCTAGCCTGGGAAGCGTCGAGGCTCCGACAGAAAGGCTGACCGAATGGCAACCGCGAAGCAGCGGCGCGACGTTGACGAGCTGACGGCGATGGTCGCGGACCTGCTCTACCCGCTCGCCAACTGGTCGATGAGCCGGCACATGGTGCTCGTTGCCGGCGCGATGCCGACCCCCAGATTCAAGAAGGGGGATGCCATCCCGACCAACTGGACCCGCGCGAACGCTGAGGGCGAGCTCGCGACGCACTCCGCGTTCTTGGCTCGACGGTTCCGGCCCGCGCTGCTGGCCGCCTAGATGGCGATGATCACAGCGAAGATCGTCCTGGTGGACGGGACCGAGCTCTACCCGACCCTGAGCCATGCTGAGATCACGCACCGCCTGGGCGAGCCCGCTACGCCTGGCTTCATGACCGTCGACTCGCACGGCGCGAACGTCACGGTCAACATCGCTGCGATCGCAGCGATCTACTGGCTGCCGGCTGGGGCAGACCCTCGGCGCGAGGGGTAGAGGGCAGCTCACGAATCCTCGATACGGGTTGGGTTGCCCCGCGGTACTGGACCCGGATCACGAGCCCGCCACCTCGCGCAGCGCCGAACAGGGTGTCGGGCCGCTGCCGAGCCGACGGACAAGCGATCTCGAGGTGCCCGAGGTCGCACTCGATCCCGATGCACCGAAGGCCCTCTCGGCGCGCAGCCAGCGCCGTCGTCCCCGAGCCCAAGAACGGGTCGAGGGTCACGCCCCCTGGGCGGTGTGACCAGCCGCACCAGCCAACGCATCAGCGTCAGCGGCTTCGGGTCTTGCGCGCACCATCCGCGGCCCACAGACGCCCGAGGCTGGGGGCCGTGTGGGTCAGCAGCGCGTCGATCGTCTCGGGGACGGGCGGTAGGTCCTGCCTTGTCTCAGCCATCGAAGCCGATCCTAGGCCCGTGCTCGGCGACCCGGGAACTCACAGTATCCCTGGCAGTATCCAGCGACCACTTCGGCCCTCGCCACCCGGCGAAATCCCTCTCGTGATCGCCTTGTCCAAGGTGATGCCCCCGGGAGGAATCGAACCTCCGACACCAGGTTTAGGAAACCTGTGCTCTATCCACTGAGCTACGAGGGCCGAAGGCCAGCCTAGCGCGGCCGACCGGAGTCCCTTGCGGCCCCTACCGGCCGATGGCCAGGTACTGCTCCCAGCTGGCGGGACGCTGGTTCTGCGACACGCTGATGAGCTCGTAGGGGCTCGGTGCTCGCGGTCTGGTCTCGAGCTCCATGTTCATCTCGTCGAGCAGCCGGTCGCCCTTTCGCGTGTTGCAGGGCGCGCAGGCGGTGACGACGTTCTCCCAGTTGGAGCGCCCGCCGCGGCTCTTGGGCACGACGTGGTCGACGGTCAGCCGGTGCGTCGAGCCGCAGTACTGGCAGCGATGCGAGTCCCGAGCGAAAACGGCCCGCCGGGAGATTCGGCGGGCCTGGTGGCGCGGCAGCTTGACGTAGTAGACCAGCCTGATCACGAGCGGCTGGACGAAGTCTCTCGAGGCCGATCTCAGCCGTCTCGCCGCCCGCTCGACGACCTCGGCTTTCTTCTTCAGGACCAGGACGACCGCACGCTGCAGTGAGCACACGTTGATGGGCTCGTACGTCGCATTCAGGACGAGCACCTGCTGCGCCACTGCGCTTCGCCTCCCCTCGGGTCCCGGTGGATGGCCCCGTCGGAGTGTAGTGAAGCCCGAGAAGACCTTGTCGTGGAAGGGATCGGGCCGGCGCCCCGCAGCGGCGAGAGCGTTTCCCAGTCGTTTCAGACCGAGTGCGCCGAGCCCCGGCTCGACGTCCTCGGTCCGCGCTAGTCGGCCGGCCCGGCCTCCGGGTAGGAGCCGAGGAACGTCACCTCGGCGACGTCCTGCTCCTCGATGGCCGTGATCGCGGCGGCGACCGCCAGGTCCCGCTCCCGGCTCCCCTCGAGATCCATGAAGAAGCGGTACTTGCCGAGTCCCTGCTTGGTGGGCCGGCTCTGCAGGTACGAGAGGTTGACACCGCGCAGCGCGAGCTCCTGCAGGATGGCGAGCAGCGCCCCCGGACGGTCGCGCCTGATCGCGCACACGATCGAGGTGCGAAAGCGGCCCGGGCCGACCGCCGGCGGGGCCTCCCGCCCGATCAGCGCGAAGCGGGTGGTGTTGGAGTCCTCGTCGGCGATGTCCTCGGCCAAGATCTCGGCGCCGTAGATGTCGGCGGCACGCAGGCTCCCGATCGCGGCGGCAACGCCGTTGTCGGCGGCCAGGCTCCGAACGGCATCGGCCGTCGACACTGCCGCGCGCACCTCCGCCCGGGGCATGCGGGAATGGAGGAAGCCGGCGCACTGAGCGGTCGCCTGGGGGTGGGAGATGACGCGCTCGACGCGCTCGAGCTCCACCGGACCCCGCGCGACCAGGTGGTGGCGGATCGAATGGGCGATCTCGGCCACGATGAGCAGCGCGCCATCCGCCGCGGCCAGGAGGTCGAGCGTCTGGTTGACCGGGCCCTCGATCGAGTTCTCGCTCGGGACGAGCACCTGCGGGAGCTCCCCGGTGGCCACCCGCTCGAAGCAGTCGGGGACGCTCGCGAGCGGCACCGCCTCGACCTCGTCGCGGCCGGCGGTGAGCACCTGGAGCGCCTCCTCGGAGTACGTCCCGGCCGGCCCGAGGTATCCGATCCTCACCGGCCGTCGAGCGCCTGCTCGCCGGCCTCGCTCACCTCCCCCGCCTCCGCGGTCGCGGGCGATGGCCCGAGCGCACCGGCGATCGAGCGCTGCTCCTCGGGAGAGAGGCGCTGGTTCGCCGCTCCCTCGACCACCTCTTTGAGGTAGATGCGCGCGTGATCCCTGGCATGCAGACAGCTAATCACGGCGCCGGTGCCGTGCTCGTCGAGCAACGCGATCGACCAGGACTGGCGTCCGCCCATCTCCGCATACGCGTCGTACCGGACGAGCCCGCGAAAGCGCAGCGCGGTGGCGAGCTCGGCGTCGGTGCTGCGAGCGGTCGTCTGGACGAGGGCCTCGAGCTGCCCGAGACCGGTCTCGATCTTGGACACCGAGCGGGTGAGGTCGGCCTGTCGGCCGGCCAGGTCGTCCGAGGCCCCCTCGGGCAGCAGCACCCGCTGATCGTGGCGCAGCCGTCGCAGCTCGACCCACAGCCACACCGCCACCCCGAGAGCGACGACGGCGACCACGCACGCGGCCACGGCGACGATGAGCGACAGGTCGTCCACTACCGACGCCCGAGCAGCGGGTCAGGCGACATCACCAGCTCCCGGCCGGCCGCGCACCGTGGCCATGCGTGATCGCAGTCGGCTCCGCGTGTTCGCAACGAGATGGGCATCGTCCTCGGTCGGCCCATCGACGACCCGACCTCGTGCCCGGCACCGGCGGGGGCGCCCGGCGCACTGCGTCAGATCGTGATGGTGACCGGGTACTCGGCGGAGTTGTTGTCCGTGTTGCCTTCGCCGTCGACGGGGACGACCTCGATCGAGAGCGTCCCTTGCTCGCCGAAGCTCAGGTCCGTCGGCCCGGCCAGCTCAACGGTACCCGTCTCGCCCGCCGCGAGGGACGCGATCTCGCCCTCGACCTCCTGCGGCTCGGACGGGTTGCTCGGGTACGAGAAGCTCGACTTCACGACCACGTTGCTCAGGTCGACGTCGCCGCCGTTCTCGACGGTCACGCGCCACTTCAGCTGCTCGGACGCCTGGATCGTCGAGTTCTGCCCGCTCGCGAGGGTCGTGCCGGAGGGCAGCGCCTCGGTCGAAACGAGCGAGGTGCCGCGCAGGCCGGTGGCGTTGTCGTCCGATGCTCCACCGGACTGGCCCTTGATCCGCGGGACCAGGTTGCGTGCGCCCTGGGTCGACGCCAGCGCCGCATTGGCGAGGAACGGATCTGGATTCGGAACCTCGATCCCCGAGATGTCGTCGTCCTCGAGCGCCTTGGTGGCCGGCCCGACGAACGAGTCGGCGTAGATGACGTCGCTGGCGAGGAAACGCTGCATCGGCTGAGCGAGGGCGGTCGCCGCAAAGCTCACGTCGTTCGACTCGGCCGCCTGCGGGATCGCCTCGGCGAGCGAGCGCAGCCCGGTGACCCGGTAGTCGAGCACGGTCTCGAGGCTGCGGTCCGCCGCGTCCAGTCGGTCGGGCGGATCGAGCCCGCGGGCCTGCTCGGCGAGACCTTCGGCGCTCGAGGCGAGGGAGCTGACCTGCTGGGACAGCTCGGCCGGGCTGAGATCGTCCTGGTTGGTCAGGATCGTCTGTAGCTGCTCGCCCTGCGCGGAGGACTCGGACGTGATGCTCGCCACCTCGCCCATGTAGTCCTCGTACGAGTCGACGAGGTTGTTGCGCTGACAGTCGCGCACTACGAGCGCGATCACCAGGATCAGCACCCCGGCGAGGACAACGGCGAGAACGATGCGGGCGGCCGGATGCTGGAGGATGGCTGGACCGCTTGGCGGACGGCCGCTTCCGCCGCTGCGCCCACCGCGCCCGCCCCCACCGCCACTGGAGCGCCGCGACCGGGATCCGCCAGAGCTCTTGGAGGCGGAGCTGCTCCGCCCACGACGCTGGCGACCGCTCGAGCCACCGGAGCGACTCTTTGGCTGGCCCTGCTCCTCGTAGTCCCCGAAGCCGAAGTCGTCGGGCATGGGCTCAGCCGCCTCGGTCTGCCCGGTCACCTGCTCGGTCGATGGCGGAGCCTCCTTGGAACCGCGCTTGCGACGAGGCACGAGGCCTCGCAAGCTGCGCCTGCGCGCACTTCCTCCCGACCCTTGGCCGGAACCGTCTTCGTCGTGCTCAGCCATATCGGCACTCTTCGCGCGAGCCGTTCCCGACGAGCAACCCATGTGGGGCAACGGGGCGTTCGACGTGGCACGCGCCCCGGGGTCGCGGTGGGATGGCCCGTTTCTCCGCGTTCCTCCTCGGGGTCGGGCGACCTTAGCATGGGGTTCCTACGACAACGCCGCCAGGTGTCCTGCTATTTCGCGTGTACCCGGGTTGGCAGGACTGGGCGCTTGGGTGCGCGAATCTGCGTCCGTGACGACGCGTGCGACAGCGACCGAGCGGCTCGTGCTCGGCCGTTATCTGCTGGGGCCGCGGATCGGCCACGGCGCCACGGCAACGGTCTATCGGGCCCGTGACGAGCGGTCGGGACGGTGGGTGGCGGTCAAGGAGGTCGCCGACCCCGGCCTGGCGCCCCGAGCCGGCTCCGAGATCCGAGCGAGCACACGCCTGGCGCATCCCGGAATCGTCGCCGTGCTCGACTGGGGCGAGGACGACGGCTCACTGATCATCGTCTCGGAGCTGGTGCACGGCGAGTCGCTGGCGAGTCGCCTGCACGGGGGCGAGCGCCCGTCGGACTCCGAGAGCCTCGCGATCGCCCAGAGCCTGCTCTCCGCGCTGGCGCACGCCCACGAGAACGGCGTCGTGCACCGAGACGTGAAGCCCGGCAACGTCCTGCTCGACGCAGACGGAACCGCCCGCCTCGGCGACTTCGGCATCGCGCGACTGAGCGGCGACGTCACGGTCACCGCCACCGGGGCCGTCGTCGGAACCATGGCGTACATGGCGCCCGAGCAGGCGCGGGGAGAGCGCGCCGGCGAGCCGGCCGACGTCTACGCGACGGGAATCGTCACCTACGAGCTGCTGTCGGGTCAGAACCCGCTGATCGGCTCGAGCCCGGCGATCACCGCCCGCCGGGCCGCGGCGGCCGCCGTGCCACCCCTGGCCGACGTCCGGCCCGACCTTCCGGCCGACACGTGCCGGGCCGTCGACGCGATGCTGGCGCGCGAGCCCGACGCGAGGCCCGAGGCCGCCCAGGCGGGCGCGATGCTCGGCGCGCCCGGCCTGCTGCGGCGGTTCCGCGCGGAGCGCGCCCTCCGGATCACGGCGAACGTTGCGGCGGCGGCCGCGCTGGGTGGGCTCGCGGCGTGGCTGGGAGCCTCGCTCGATCCACTCGTGAGCCTCGGCGCCGCGGCGGCGGCCGGCGCACTGGCGGGCTGGCGACCCCGCCTCGCGGCCCTGGCGCTCGGCGCGTTCGGCGTGCTCCTGCTCGCCCAAGAAGCCCTCGGCGCGGCCATCGCCCTCGGAATCGCGGGGCTGCTCGCGCTGCTTCCGATGTTCGGCCGGCCGCGACTCCTCTTCGCCCCCGCAGCCGCGCCGGCACTGGCGCTCGTGAGCCTGCTTCCGCTGTTCCCCGCGGCCGCCGCGGTGATCAGGAGCTGGCTCGTGCGCGCATGGATGGGCGCCGCGGGTGTCGTCGCCGTCCTGATCTGGGAGATCGCGAGCGGCTCGGGCGCCGGGATGCTGGGTGGCGCGAGCGCATCGGCGGCCCACGCGGCGGTGGCGGACGAGCGGTCTCCGCTGGCGGCGCTCGGGTCGATCACGGACGCGATCGCGGCCGACCCGGAGCTCCTCGCACGCGCCGCGGTCATCGTCGCGGCAGCCGTCGCGGCCCGGCCGGCGCTCGCCGGGCCGGAGGCCAGCCGCATCATGCGCACCGGCGCGTGGTGCATCGGGATCCTGGTCGGGTTCGCCTTGACCGCCAACACCCCGATCGACGGCGCCGCGGCGGCCCTTCCGGCGTGCGTGATCGTGCTGGTGATCGCGGCACGTCCGTGGACCCACCTCCGCCAGCGCCCGGCGCCACAGGCGTCCGCTACCCTGCGGGACCCGACGTGAGCCCGTTTCGCAACATCGAGCAACGCCTCGAAGGGCTGTTCGAGCGTGGCTTTCGGCGCGCCTTCCGAAGTCAGCTCCAGCCTGTCGAGCTCGCGCGCAAACTCGCCCGCGAGATGGACGACAACAAGACCGTCTCGGTCTCGCGCGTCTACGGGCCGAACGAGTTCCACGTGTTCCTCTCGCCCGAGGATCGCGAGACGTTCGAGAGCTACGAGACCGCGCTGGTGACCGAGCTCGAGACCTACCTGTCCTCTCACGCCCGCAACTCAGGACTGACCCTGGTCGCCCGACCCGTCGTGCAGCTCGAGACCGACGAGGAGCTCCGGGCCGGCGAGTTCGGCATCTCGTCTCGCATGGACGAGCACGTTCCCGCCGCAGCCGCGGCGGCCGCCGCGGCGTCCAACCCGTTCCACGGGCACATCAGCGAGCAGCCGCCCGCCCCCGCGCAACCCGTTGCCCCGGCTGCTGCCGCCGCTGCCGCCGCTGCCGCTGCCGCCGCGCCGGCAGCACGCCCACCCGCTCCGGCGCAGCCGCCCGCGCCCGCACAGCCGGCCCCGCCGGCCGCCGCCCCGGCGGCCAACGCCGCGCTGGCCGGAGTGAGCGGAACCCAGGTCCTGCCCGCCGACGCGGTGAAGTCCGCGGCCGCCCAGCGTCAGCTGTGGCTGGAGTTCCGGGGAGAACGGCACCTGGTGGCCGACACCGTCACGACGATCGGACGCAGCCGGTCGTGCGACATCGTCATCGGCGATCCCAACGTCAGCCGCAACCATGCCGAGATCCACCGTCAGAACGGGGGGTTCTTCATCATCGACCGCGGCTCGACGAACGGGATCGAGGTCAACGGGCGCCAGGTCGGCCGACACGACCTGGAACATGGCGATGACCTCTTGCTCGGCGCCACCCACATCCGCGTCAGCCTCTCCTAACGAATGCTCGACACCGGGCTCATCGCGGCGCAGATCGCGTTTCTCCTACTGCTCTACCTCTTCGTGTGGCGGATCGTCCGCAGCTCGAGCAAGTCGATCGATCCCGCGCTCTCCGAGCAGGCCGACAAGAGCGCGCCACCGGTGGTCGCTCCGGTCGTCGCGCCCCTCCCGCCGGCCGCGGCACCCGCCCCAGCACCGGTCGAGACACCGGTGGCGCAGACGCCGGCGGTCGTGAGGATCCCCCCACCCGCCCAGCAGCCGGCCCCGGCGGCCGAGCACGCGCCCGTGGAGCCGGCCGTGGCCGAGCCCCCACCGGTCCCGGGCGATGGGCCCGAGCACCACCCGCTGCTCGACGACCCGATGCCGCAGCCGGAGGGCGAGTCGGCACTCGACCACGCCCCCGAGTGGGAGCCGGGCGACTCTCAGGACGAGCCCGGCTGGACGCCCGCGGCCGAGCCGGCGCCCGAGGACGCAACCGTCGCCAGCGCGTCAGAGGCTCACGATGGGGGCGAGGAGGACACGCCTCCAGCGCTGGCCGGCGAGGAGCAACCGGCGCCGGACGCCGACGCCGCGGCCGGCGCCGCAATCGCCGCCGGGGCGCTGTCGGACACCGGCTCGAGCCGGCGCCAGCGATCCGAGAGCGGCGTGCTCGACCTCGCCAACCTGTCGCCGAAGCTGGTCGTCGAGGAGTCGCCCGCGCTCGAGAAGGGCATCGAGCGCGACCTGGCCGGCGGGCTCACGATCGGTCGCTCGGGCTCGAGCGACTTCCCGGTCGACGACCCGTTCGTCTCGCACATGCACGCCCGCATCCTGCGACGGGGCGCCTACTACTTCGTCGAGGACCTCGGCTCGACGAACGGCACCTTCCTGAACGAGCAGGAGGTCGAGCGCGACGCTCGCCTGAAGGTCAGGGACACCCTGCGCATCGGGCAGACCGTGTTGCGCTACGAGGAATGACCCCTCCGCGCACGCTCCGCATCACCGAGCTGGCCGAGGCCACGCACGCCGGCCGGGTGCGCGACCACAACGAGGATCGGTCGCTGGCGGGGCCCGAGGTGATCGCCGTCGCGGACGGGATGGGCGGGGCGAGCGCCGGCGAGGTCGCCGCCGACATGGCCATCGAGCGGATGGTCTCGCTCGACGCGCCGGTCACCGGCGACGAGCTCGCGGACGCGATCGAGCGGGCGAACGAGGAGATCTTCGCGGCGGCGGCGGCAGATCCCGACAAGGCCGGGATGGGGACGACGATCACCGCCGGCGCCGTCGAGGAGGGTGCCCTCGAGGTCGCCCACGTCGGCGACTCGCGCGCATACCTGTGGCGGGACGGCGAGCTCGCGCAGATCACTGACGACCACTCCGTCGTCGCCGAGCTGGTCCGCCGCGGCACGCTGACCCCGGAGGAGGCCAGCAGACACCCGCACCGGAACGTGATCACGCGTGCGCTCGGCGCCGAGGAGCGGGTCGAGGTCGACCGAATGACCCTCGACCTTCGGCCCGGAGACGTCCTGCTGTTCTGCAGCGACGGGCTGACGTCGCACCTGTCCGACGATCAGATCGAGGCCATCCTGCGCGAGGGTGGCTCGCTGCGAGCGACCGTCGACCGGCTGGTCAGGCGGACCAACCAGGCGGGTGGCACGGACAACATCACGGTCGTCCTCGCCCGGGTGGGCTGGTCGGACCGCGAGCCGACGCTCGCCTCGAGCGACACCGGGGAGACCGGCTCGCACACCCAGGAGATGCCGGTGATCCGGGGCGTCGCCTCGGCGGGCGCGACCAAGGCCGAGGCCTCGCGCACCCCGCGCATCCTCGAGCCGGTTCGCGGTCGACGGCGGGGTCGGCTGCGCCCCGCGTTCGTGGCGGTTGCCGTCGTGCTCGCGATGGTCGTGGGGGCGGTGACGTGGGTCGCCTCCCGCTCGTACGTGCTGACCGAGAGCGACGACGGAACCGTTCAGCTCGACAATGGGCTGCCGTTCGAGATCCTCGGGCTCTCGTTCGCCGTGCCTTGGCAGGACACCGGTGTCGCGGCCGCGCGGATCAACGAGGCCGACCCGGGTGCGCTGAACGGTGGCGCGCGCGGACAGGGCGAGGCGGTCGCCGAGACCGTCGGGGTCGTGCTCGCCTACGGACTGCCGGACGCGCCGGTGCTGGCCACGGCGGGTGCGCCGGCGGGTGAGAGGACACCCCAGCAACCGCAGGACGGAGCTGACCCGGCACCGTGAATCTCTCGATCAGAACGCAGGAGCTCGGCTTCCTCGCCGTGAGCGCCGTCCTCGGCATCCTCGGCGCGGTGGCCGTGGCGACCGCGAACGCCGACGAGCTGGACTTCGGCGCGCTGCCCGGCGCGGTGGCCGTGCTCGGGGTGTTCATCGCCATGCACGTGACGCTGCGGCTGAAAGCGGCGTACGCCGATCCCTACGTGCTGCCGCTCGTGGGCGTGCTGGCGGCGATCGGGCTCGTCGAGCTGCACCGGATCAGCCCCGAGCTCGCGCGCGACCAGACCATCTGGTTCGTCGTCGGCGGCGCCGTCTTCATCCTCGTCCTGCTGTTCCTGCCGGATCACCACGTGCTGCAGCGGTACCGGTACTCGCTCGGCGCCGCGGCGGTCCTGATCCTCATCCTCACGATGATCTTCGGCACGACCATCAACGGGTCGCGCCTGTGGATCGAGATCGGCCAGGGGCAGACGATCCAGCCGACCGAGCTCGCCAAGGTGCTGGTCGTGATGTTCCTCGCTGGGTATCTGGCCGACAAACGCGAGCTGCTCGCGATCCCGACGAGCAGAGTCGCGGGCGTGCCCGTGCCCCCGATGAGCGCCCTGGGGCCGGCGCTGGTCTTCCTGGCCATCTCGCTGCTCCTGATCGCGGTGCTGAACGACTTCGGCACGGCGATCCTGTTCTTCGGCGTGTTCCTGGCGATGCTCTACCTGGCGACCGGGCGCACGAGCTACGTGGTCGCCGGCCTCGCCGCGATCGCGGTGGGCGCCGCGGCGGTGTGGGCGGCGATCCCGCGCATCCAGGATCGGGTCGACGCCTGGATCGACCCGTTCGGGGACGCCCAGGGGCTCGGCTTCCAGCTGGTCCAGTCCCTCTACGCGCTGGCTGACGGCGGCCTGGTCGGCCCGGGCCTCGGGCGCGCGTTCCTCGTCAACCCGGACGGATCGACGGTGATCCCGGCGCTGCAGACGGACTTCATCTTCTCGGCGGTCGCCGCCGAGCTCGGCTACGTCGGGGCGATCGGGATCATCCTGTGCTTCCTCCTGCTCGTGCAGCGCGGCTTCGCGATCGCCGGCGCGGCCAACGACGGGTACAGCAAGCTCCTGGCGGGCGGGCTGACCGCCGTGCTCGGCATCCAGGCCTTCCTGATCATCGGGGGCGTGATCCGCCTGATCCCGCTGACCGGCGTGACCCTGCCGTTCATGAGCTACGGCGGGTCGAGCGTGGTCACGAACTTCGGCTTGATCGCGATCCTGCTGCTGGTGAGCCACCGTTCGCGAGCGAGCCGCCTCGAGGCCAAGCGCGCCGCGGAGGAGCCGGCGTGAACACCTCGCTGCGCCGCCTCTACCTCACCATGGCCGCCGGCTTCGTCGGGCTGATGCTGATGCTCGGCTACTGGCAGGTCGTCGCCGCGCCCGACCTGAACGACGACGCCGACAACCCACAGGCCCTGCAGCGCGATCGGCTCGTCGACCGGGGTCAGATCCAAAGCGCGGACGGCAAGGTCCTCGCCGCCAGCAGGGCGGTCAGGGTGCGCGGGCAGCGCGTGTACGAGCGCGTCTATCCGCAGGGCAGCCTCGCCGCCCAGACCATCGGCTACTCCTCGCCCGAGCAGGGTAAGACCGGCATCGAGGCGAGCTGGAACCGATGGCTCGCGGGCAGCTACGGCACGCAGCCCCTGCTGCAGCGGCTGAACCTGCGCGAGAAGCGCGGCGCGACCGTCGAGACCCACCTCGACACGCGGGTCCAAGAGGTCGCCCAGTCGGCCCTCGGGGACCGACGCGGAGCGGTCGTGGCGCTCGATCCCTCGACCGGGGGCGTCCTGGCGATGGCCTCCTCGCCGACGTTCAACCTGCAGGACGTCCGGACCGGCTTCGCGCAGATCGCCGACCAGCCCGGGGCGCCGCTGCTGAACCGCGCGACGCAGGGGCGCTACCCGCCCGGATCCTCCTTCAAGGTCGTGACGGCGACGGCGGCGCTCGAGAGCGGCCTCTACAGCCCGGGCTCGCGCTTCGACGACAACGGTCGGTACGTTGTGAACGGACAGCCGATCCGAAACTTCGGCGGCCGGACCTTCGGCAACCACACCCTCGCCCGAGCGCTCCAGGATTCGATCAACACGACGTTTGCGCGCATCGGCGACGCCCTCGGCCCCCGCCTCGCCGCGACCATGAAGGCCTACGGCTTCGGCGAGCGGCCCCCGATCGACCTACCCGAGAGCGAGGTGGTCCCGAGCGGGCGCTACGACAATCAGGGTCAGCTGCTGGCCGCAGACCAGCAGGGCGCCGACACGGCTCGCCTCGCGATCGGCCAGGAGCGCCTGGAGGCGACGCCGCTGCAGATGGCGATGGTCGCGGCCGGAGTCGCCAACGACGGTACGGTCATGGCCCCGCACATCGGTCGCCGAGCGCTCGACCGCGGCGGCAGCGTGGTCCGGGAGCTCGACCCGGTCGAGATCGGCAAGCCGGCGTCCCCGGCCGTGGCACAGGAGCTCACCGAGATGATGGAGCAGGTCGTGGAGTCGGGCACCGGAACCGCCGCCGCCATTCCGAACGTGCGGGTCGCCGGCAAGACCGGCACGGCCGAGACCGGAGCCCCCGGCACCAACGAGGCCTGGTTCATCGGCTTCGCTCCCGCTGACAACCCCCAGGTCGCGGTGGCGGTCGTGATCGAGGACACCCCACAGACCGGCGGGGAGATCGCCGCGCCGGTCGCTCGATCGGTGATGGAGACCGCACTCGAGGTCGGCGCGGGGAGCGGGCCGTGAACATCCGACCCGGCACGATGATCGGCGGCCGCTACGAGATCAGCGGGCGCCTCGGCTCGGGCGGAATGGCGACCGTCTACCTGGCACGCGACCGGATGCTCGACCGGGACGTGGCCGTGAAGATCCTCGACGAGAGGTACGCGTCGGATCCGGCCTTCGTCGAGCGATTCCGCCGCGAGGCCTCGGCGGCCGCGGCGCTCAGCCACCCGAACATCGTGGCCGTCTATGACCGCGGCGAGACCGACGGCACCTACTACATCGTCATGGAGTACATCTCGGGGCCCGATCTCAAGGAGATCGTGCGCGAGCGAGCGCCGCTGCCGCCGCTCGAGGCCATCGACGACACGCTCCAGCTGCTCGGCGCTCTGGCCGCCGCCCACCGGCGCGGGATCGTGCACCGGGACGTCAAGCCGCAGAACGTGATGGTCGGCGAGGACGGTCGCCTGAAGGTGACGGACTTCGGGATCGCCCGCGCCGGTGAGCAGTCGGGCATGACCGAGGCCGGCTCGGTGATCGGCACCGCCCAGTACCTCTCCCCCGAGCAGGCGCGCGGCGACGAGGTGACGGCGCGCAGCGACCTCTACGCGGCGGGGATCGTGCTGTACGAGCTGCTCACGGGGCGGCTGCCGTTCGACGGCGAGCGCGCGGTGTCGGTCGCGATGAAGCAGGTGAACGAGCCCCCGGTGAACCCGAGCGTCTACGCCTCCGGGATTCCGGAGGAGCTCGAGGACGTCGTGCTCGTCGCGCTCGAGAAGCGCCCCGAGGACCGGTTCACGGACGCCGAGGAGATGGCGCGGGACCTGCTCGAGGTCCGCCGACAGCTGGCGGGCACCGCTCCGACCGGCGTGCTCGCGGCGGCGGGCGCCGCCGGCGCGACGGCGGCGACGAGCAAGATCGACCAGGCCACCGCGGCCACCCAGGCAGCGACCACGCCGCCCCCGCCCGACGATCGATCGACGATCCGCAGGCGACGATGGATCGCCGCACTGGCGATCATCGCGATCGTCGCGCTCGCGGGAGTCGCCGGCGCCCTGATCTTCGGCGGTGGCGACGGCGGAGGCGACCAGGTCAGCGTCCCGAACGTCGTCGGCCTCCAGGTCGAGGATGCGATTCAGGAGATGCAGGCGGCCGACCTGTCGACGAGCAGACAGGACGTTCAGGACGACACACAACCGGCGGGAACCGTGGTCGACACGAATCCCGCGGGGGGTGAGCGCGTCGATGCCGGCAGCGAGGTGGTGCTGCTGGTGAGCGCCGGGCCCGAGACCGTTGCGGTCCCGGACGTCACCGACCAGGAGCTGGACGATGCCCGTGCGACGCTCGAGCGACGAGGCTTCACCGTGGCCGTGGAGCGAGAACCGAGCGACGAGGTCGATGAGGGACTGGTCATCAGCCAGAGCCCGCGAGGTGGCTCGGACGCGCCCGAAGGCAGCGAGGTCCGGCTGACCGTCTCGAGCGGCCGGGATCTGGTGACCGTGCCGGACGTCCTCAACCAGTCGCAGAGCTCGGCCGAGTCGGAGATCACGTCCGCGGGCCTGTCGGTCGGTGCCGTCACGAGCCAGGGAGACGATCGTGTCGCGCCGGGCACGGTGCTGAGCCAGAGCCCCTCTCCCGGGACCGAGATCCCGGAGGGCGACGCGGTCAGCCTCGTCGTCGCGATCGCCCAACCAGAGGTGGAGGTCCCAGGCGTCGTCGGAAGCGACGGGGACTCGGCCCGCGCCTCGATCCAGGGGGCCGGCCTCACGCCGGTCAGCGAGGGCGCGTCCTCGGATCAGCCCATCGGCGTCGTCATCGACCAGGACCCGCCGGGCGGGACCCTGGTCCAGCAGGGCAGCACCGTCCGCTTCACCGTCAGCGTCGGGCCGACCAAGGAGGGCGAGCCGACCGACGAGGGTGATGACGACGGAGGTGGTGGCGGTGGTGGCGGCACCGACCCGCTGCCGACCCCGACGAACTCCGATCCCATTCCGCTGCCGCCCCCCTGAGTGAAGGACACCCACCTGTGATCGGACCGCGATGAGCGTCAGGGTCGCCGTGCTCTCGGGCGGGCGCAGCAGCGAGCACGAGGTGTCCATCGAGTCGGCACGGAGCGTGCGCGGCGCCCTGGAGGCCGAGGGCCTCGACGTGCTGTCGGTCCTCATCACCAAGGACGGCACCTGGCTCCTGGACGACGAGCCGGTTGCGCTCGTTCCCGGGGGAATCGGCTCGGGCCAGATCCGCGGTGAGCGCGGGCGCGTCGAGGACTTCGACGTGGTCTTCCCCGTGCTGCACGGCCCGTACGGCGAGGACGGCGTGATCCAGGGGCTGTGCGAGGCGGCCGGCGCGCCGTTCGTGGGCGCCGGGGTCTCGGCATCGGCGATCGCCATGGACAAGGTCCTGTTCAAGATGCTGCTGAGAGATGCCGGCATCCCGTCGGCCGACTTCGTCGCCGTGACCGCGCCCGCGTATCGGGCCGACCCCGACGCGATCGCGGCGGCCGCCGACCGTCTGTCGTACCCGGTCTTCTGCAAGCCGGCCCGCCTGGGATCGAGCGTCGGGATCAGCCGAGTGGCCGCACCCGAGGAGCTCCACACCGCGATCGAGCTGGCGCTCGTGCACGACTCGAAGGTCCTGATCGAGGAGGGCGTCGTCGGGCGCGAACTCGAGGTCGGGATCCTCGGCAACGACGACGACCTGATCGTCTCTCCGCCGGGCGAGATCCACTACGACGCGGATTGGTACGACTACGAGACGAAGTACACCCCCGGCCTGGCACGGGTCGAGATCCCGGCGTCGGTCGAGCCAGAGGTCGAGGCCGACCTGAAGGCGCTGGCCGGGCGCGCGTACGTCGCGCTGGAGTGCGCCGGGATGGGGCGCGTCGACTTCTTCCTGCGCGAGGACGGCTCGGCGCTCATGTCCGAGCTGAACACCATCCCGGGCTTCACCCAAACGAGCGCATACCCCAGCCTGATGGCCGCCGCCGGGGTCGAGTACGGCGCGCTCGTGCGCCGGCTCGTCCACCTGGCGCAGGCGCGGGCAGCGCAGGTGAACGCGCTGAAGTGCTGAGCGTCGACGCACAACGGAGCGGCCCCAGCCATATGGGCTCCGCTGCGTTCCGATCACAGGCGGACAACCGGACGGTCCGGGTCTTCCGGACCCGGCATGCGTCCTCTCGCTGAACACCTGCGACCGACCGATCCGGGGAATCGATCGTTCTCGGGTTCAGCTCACAAGAGAATTGGAATCGTCGCCGACTCGCACGTCGGCGAGTACCTGGAGCGGATCCCCGACGAGGCCCTCGAGGCGCTGGCCGGCAGTGACCTGATCCTGCACGCGGGCGATCTGTCGATCCCCGCGGTGCTGGACGAGCTCGGCGAGATCGCCCCGGTGGTCGCGGTGCGCGGCGATCACGACGTCCTCGGAAGCAGGAGCCTGCCGTCGCACGCGATCGTGAGGGTCGCCGGCAAGCGGATCGGCCTGACCCACGGCCACCGGCGCAAGCTCACCGACGGCGCGGTCATCGCGCTCGACGTCGTCGCCGGCCGACGGACGGGCTGGAGCGCCCGCCTCGAGCAGTCCCTCGTTCGCCGGCTCGAGCCGGTCGACTGCCTGGTCTTCGGACACTGGCACGAGCCGCGACTGCGCCAGGTCGGCGACACGCTGTGCTTCTCGCCGGGCGCCCTGTGCCCGTGGGGCAACCTCGAGGGTCCGGCCCACCCGCGCCGAGGGCTCCTCGGGATCGGCGATCGCGGCGTGCGCCGATACCGCTGGCAGCTCGGACCGGACGCGATGCGCCCCCGAATCGGCATGCTGCAGATCGACGACGGTGGAATCGAGGCCACGTCGATCCCGTTGCCGCACGATGCTGCGGCCCGACTCGCGACGATTCGTCAGGAGGTCCCCAACTGAAGGAATGGCTCGCTCGCCCAGGTTTGCCGCAGACCGGCCGTCTGGGCCTCGCGATCGCGGCGTTTGCCGGACTGCTCGTCGCGATCGCCCCGTTTCTCGGCGATGTCGCATCGGGTCGCGCCGCCAGCGGCGACGGCCAGGCGCGGCTCGAGTTCGCTCAGGCCGACGTCGTGACGCTCGTCGCGATCGGACTCGTCGCGTGCGCCCTGATCGGCGGGTGCGCCTACACGCAGCGGTTGTGGATCCACCTGGTCGGCGTGGTGCTGACGAGCGTCACGGCATCGATCTACGTCCGGCTGGTGGTGGCGGCCAAGACGCGCGACCGCTTCGCGGAGGGCGCGTCGGTCACCCTCGACACCGCCGGGCTGATGATCGCGGCCGCGTTCATCGTCGCCATCGTCGGTCTGGTGGTGGCGCTGACCCAAGCACGGCTCGTCCCGCCCGCGCAGCCACCGGACGGCGACGACGCCCCGGGGGAGGACGCTCCGACGAGACGCTCGCCCACGGCGACCACCGGCCTGGTCATGTCGATCCTCGGGATCATCCCGTTCCTCCAGTTCGCCGCGGCGGCCGGCGTGATGGTGTCGTCGGTCGCGCTGACCGACATCCGTGCGGGAAGTGGCGAGAGAGGCCGTGCCTTCGGGCTCGGCGGCCTCGCGCTCGGTGCGCTGCTCGTCACGATCTACGCGAGCCTCGGCCTCGTCGGGATCACGCTCGCCGAGCCTGGATGACCGACTCGCTGAACACTTGACAACTGACCGCGCCCCAAGGGGCGCGGTCAACGCCGCCTTGCTCCAACTCCGGCCGGTCGTCGGCGCACTCCGCGCGGCACGACTCGACCACACCAGCCCTCCCGGCTGGAGGGACTCGCGCCATCCGGGCGCGATTTGCCCTCAGCGCGCGATCGCCCGCTGAGTTGATCGTGCCGGGAGTACGCCGGCACTGCGGCCTGCGCGGAGCTTGTGAGCCGAACCCGAGAACGAGCGATGCCTCGCATGGCTCGGTCGCAGGTGTTCGGCGAGAGGACGCAGCGGGGTCTGGATGACCCCGACCGTCCGGTTGGGCGACAGATCCGGAACGAGAGGTGCCAC
>JANQPH010000038.1 GCA_028285405.1 Thermoleophilia bacterium | reverse complement strand
CGGCAGCGGTCCCGCTGCTGACGGACGCCTACCGCTTCGCCGCCGCCGGCGCGGTCACCGGCGGCGGCAGCCGCAACCGCCAGCAGCTCGGCGAGCGCGTCCTGCTCCCCGGCGACCTCGACGACGCGCTCGGCCAGCTCCTCTACGACCCGCAGACCTCGGGCGGCCTGCTGATCGCCATCCCCGAGGAGCGCGCCGAGGCGCTCCGCGCCTCCATCGAGGCAGAGACCGGCGGCTGCTGGCGGATCGGGTCCGTCGAGGCCGGCGAGCCGGGCGTGGTGGTGCGGTGAGGCCGAGCGCCCTCGGGGTGGTCGCCTCAGCCCTCGTTGCCCTCGCACTCGTCGGCTGTGGTGGCGGCGACGGCCTCGATGTCGACACCAGCGACGTCGACGTTGACGCGCTGCTGACCTCCGCGGCCGACCGCATGGACGCCGTCGAGTCGTTCCGCTTCGACCTCGATCACGAGAATGGCACCGCCTCGATCGTGCGCGGCCTGCAGATGGTCCGCGCCGAGGGCGACGTCGAGGGCGCCGACCGCATGCGCCTGCTCGTTGAGGCGAAGGCCGGTCCGTTGAACGCCGAGCTCGAGATGATCGTCCTCCCCGACGAGGGCTGGATCACCAACCCGCTCACCGGCCGCTGGGAGCGAGAGACTATCGACGTCGCCTCGTTCTTCGACCCCGCCGAGGGCGTCACCGGCCTCATGCGCTCGCTCGATGGCGGCGAGGTCACCGGCGCGCAAACGATCGGCGGCTTCGATAGCTACCGAGTCGAGGCGACCATCGCCTCGGAGCTGCTGACGCTCTTCGGCGACGCTCGCGAGGGCGAGGACATCCGTCTGAAGGCCTGGATCGGGATCGACGACCCGCTGGTCCACCGCATCGAGGCTGAGGGCGGCATCGTCTCCGGCGAGCCGGACGACCTCGTGCGGCGGCTGACGCTGACCGACTTCGACGAGACCTTCGACATCCAGGCGCCGCGCTAGCCGCGCGGGCATCCTGTCGGCATGACGACGGCTGACGAGTCCGCGACCACCGGCGCGATCGAGCGCCGCCAGCGCTGGCTGCTGATCACGGTCGCCGCCGGCGTCTTCATTGCCGCCGACGACCAGACCTCCATCGTCACGGTCCTCCCGGCGATGATCAGCGACATCGGCCTCACCGTGGACGACCTCTACCAGGCGTCCTGGATCATCAACGGCTACCTGCTGGGCTACATCGTCGCGCTCCCGATCGTCGGCCGCATCGCCGACGTCTACGGCCACGCCCGCGTCTACGCCGCCGCCCTCGCGCTGTTCATGCTTGGCAGCATTCTCGTCGCGCTCGGCCCGGGCTTCGAGGCGATCGTCGCGTCGAGGGCGCTGCAGGCCGTCGGCGGCGGCGCGGTCGTGCCGGTCGCGATGGCGATCGTTGTCGACGAGCTGCCGCGCGAGAAACGGCTCATGGGCCTCGGTGCCATCGCCGCGGCTTCCGAGGCGGGCGCCCTGATCGGCCCGCTCTGGGGCGGCGCGATCACCGAGTGGATCGACTGGCGCGCCGTCTTTTGGATCAACGTCCCGATGTCGCTGCCCGTGCTCGTCGCCGTCTGGCGCCTCGCCGGCACCCGGCGCCGGCACAACGGCATCGACTGGCTCGGCGCCGCGCTCCTCGGCGCCGCGCTCGCTGTGCTGACGGTCGCCCTGGTCGACGACCCGAACGAGTCGCGACCGCTGCTCGCGACGGTCGCTCTCCTCGGCGTCGCGGCGGGCCTGGCCGCGATCTTCTGGTGGCACGAGCTCCGAACCGACACGCCGCTCGTGCGGCCGGGGATGCTCAGCTCGCGCGCCATCCTCGCCGCGAACGGGACGAGCCTGCTGCTCGGCGGCGGTCTGATCACCGTGCTGATCGGCGTCCCGCTGTTTGTCAACCTCGTGCTCGCGGAGAGCGCCCTCGATGGTGGGATCACCCTCATGCGGCTCACGGTCGCGGTCCCCGTCGGCGCGCTCGCCGGCGGCTGGCTCGGCGGTCGCTATGGGCTGCGCCTCGTCGCCTCGGCGGGGATGCTGCTCGCCGCCGCTGGCTTCGCCGGCCTCCAGGCGTGGGACGAGACGCCCTCGGAGCTGCTGCGCACCGCGCCGCTGCTCGTCGGCGGCTTCGGCTTCGGCCTCGTAATCGCGCCGCTGAGCGCGGCCGTCCTGCAGCGCGTGGGCGACGAGGAGCGGGCGACCGCCGCCTCGTGGCTCACGCTCAGTCGTGTCACCGGCATGCTCGCTGGCGCGGCGCTCCTCACCGGCTCGGGCCTCGGCCGCTTCTACGCGCGCGCCGGCACCATCGAGTTCGACTCACCGGAGTTCGACGCGCTGGTCCAGGAGGCGCAGGTCTCGACGTTCCGCGAGGTCTTCGTCGTCGCGGCTGTCGTGATGGTCGTCGCCGCCATCCTCGCCTGGTGGATCGGCCGAGGTGATCGCGGCGCCGCGACCGAGCCATGGTGGACGATCACCTGATGCCCGCGCCCAACGGTCGGCGGCGCCTCTCCGTACGAGCCTCGGACGGCTCGCGATGAAGAAGTACATCTTGTTCGACCACGACGGCGTCCTCGTCGACACGGAGCGCTGGTTCTTCGCCGCCAGCAAGCGAGCCCTCGCCGAGCTGGGGTTGGAGCTGGACCTGACGCGCCACCTCGGGAAGATGACCGTGGGGACCTCGACCTGGGATCTGGCGCGAGCGGCAGGCGTCGACGAGGCCACGATCGATCGCCAGCGTGCGCGCCGCGATCGCTACTACCAGGAGTACCTGCGGACCGAGGACATCGAGATCCCTGGCGTGGAACAGGCGTTGCGCGAGCTGTCGACGCACTACGGCATGGCCATCGTCACAACCGCGAGGCGGGCAGACTTCGACCTCATCCACCGCGATCGCAACCTCGTCCAGCACATGGACTTCGTCCTCGCGCGCGAGGACTACGACCGCGCCAAGCCCGAGCCGGAGCCCTACCTGGCGGCGCTGACAAGGTTCGGCGGTTGCCCCGAAGAGGCGCTGGTCGTGGAGGACTCCGAGCGTGGTCTGCGGTCGGCGGTGGCCGCCGGGATCGAGTGCGCCGTCGTTCACAACGAGTTCACGAGGACGCACGACTTCTCGAGGGCCACTCACCGGATCGCCTCGTTGAGCGAACTGCCCGCGCTCCTGCGAGGTTAGTCGCCGCCATCATCGTCACGACCGCTACTTCTCGCCGGGTAGCCACCCCAGCCCCGTCTCGGCACACTCGCGACCATGGTCGCCCCCACGAACTGGTGGCGCATGGACGCGACCGCGCAAGCGGAGGCGGTGCGCCGCGCGGACGTCTCGCCCTCGAACCTCGTCGAGGCGGCGCTCGCGCGCATTGAGACCCTGAATCCGGCGATCAACGCCGTCATCACCCCGCTCCCGGAGCTCGCGCGCCGCGCGGTCGAGCAACTCCCCGACTTCGACCAACCCTTCCGAGGCGTCCCGATCCTGCTGAAGGACGGCGGCGAGGAGCTCGAGGGCGCGCCGTACTCGATCGGCGCCGTGGTCCTGCGCGACGCGAGCTACCGCTCTGAGCACACCACCGAGCTGGTGCGCCGCCTGCTCGACACCGGCTTCGTCCCGGTCGGCAAGACCAACCTCCCGGAACTCTCGAACGGCTTCACGACGGAACCGGAGGCGTTCGGCCCGACGCGAAATCCGTGGGACACGGGCCGCAGCGCCGGCGGATCGAGCGGTGGGTCCGCCGCAGCCGTCGCGGCCGGCCTCGTGAGCGTCGCTCTAGGCGGCGACGCCACTGGCTCGCTGCGTGTCCCGGCCGCGTGCTGCGGCGTCGCCACGCTGAAGCCGTCGCGCGACCTCGTGCCGAGCGAGACGCCGGCCGGCCAGCCCGACCTCAACGGGGTCTGGGCGAACTTCGTGCTCGCTCGCTCGGTCCGCGACCTCGCCGGCGTGCTCGAGGTGGCGGCCGACATCGGGCCCGCGGCGGAGCCGGCGGTCGATGGGCTGAAGGTCGGCCTGCTGACCCACGATCCGGGCACGCACCTCCCGGTCGACGCTGCGGTCGTCGCCGCCGTGGAGCAGGCCGGCTGGCTGCTGCGCGGGCACGGTCACGAGGTCGACGCGGCGCACCCGCCTGCCCTCGACGATCTGTTCGCGCCGCTGGCCGAGGCGCTCGCCGTCACTGCCGGCTTCGCCCGCGCCGCGCAGCTGCGCTGGCTCGAGGAGCGGATCGAGCGTCCGCTTCGCGATGGCGATCTCCGGCCTGATCTGCTGGAGAGCGGACGGAGCGGCGCCAGCATCTCGGAACAGGCGGCGGCGGAGGCCGCCGCCGAGATCGCGACTCGCGTCGCTCCGGTCCTCGATTGGTGGGACGGCTACGACGTGCTCGTCACGCCGGCCGTGCGCCAGCCCGCGTGGCCGCTCGGCGAGCCGGACGGCATCGCCAACGTCGGCATGTTCACGTTCCCGTTCAGTTTCAGCGGACAGCCGGCGCTGGTGCTCCCACTGGCCATGAGCGATGCGGGGCTACCCGTTGGTGTTCAGCTCGTCGGACGCATCGGCGCCGACCGCCAGCTGCTGGCGCTCGGCGCGCAGCTCGAGGCGGACGCGCCCTGGGCGGAGCGCTGGCCGCCCGTTGCCCTCGAGGATCGGCGTTAGGAGGCGACGAGCCCGTTCTTCGCCGCGAACGGGTCCCAGCTCGCTTCGCGGTGCCACTCGTACTCGGTGAGGTCCGCCACCCGCTCCGCCGTCTCGGCACCGAACAGCCGCGCGATCGCCGCCAGCGACATGTCGATCCCGGCGGCGACACCGCTCGAGGTGAAGATGTCCCCATCCTCGACCCACCGCGCCTCCGGCACCCAGTCGACCGCCTCCCGCTGCTCCGTCACCCACTCGAACGCGAGCTTGTTCGAGGTCGCTCGCCGCCCATCGAGGAGTCCCGTCGCCGCGAGGATCATCGACCCGGTGCAGACGGTCGTCGTCAGCTCAGCGGCGGGTACGCGTTCGCCGAGGAACGCGCGCATCGCCTCGTTGGTCGCCTCCTCGCGGCATCCGATGCCGCCCGGGAGGAGGAGCAGGTCGAACGCCGGCGCGTCCTCGAACGTCGCATCGACCTCGACGGCCGGCCCCTGCGTGCTCGCCACGCTGCCCGCGCGCTCCGCGACGATCGTGATGTCGAGCTGCGGCAGCATCCCGAACATCTCCAGCGGCCCGAACAGATCGAGGAGTTCGAATCGGTCATAAACGATCGCGCCGAGCCGCCAGCGTCGCTCGGCCGCCTCCTCTGTCTTCGCGGTCATTGGATTCCCCGTCGTCGACGCGCGCAGGCTAGCCGAACAGCTTGCTCAGCAGCCCGCCGCCCTCCGAGGCCTCGCCGCCGCCCTCGGCGTCCCCGCCGTACGGGATCCCGTGCCGGTCGAGGAACTCCTCGACCTGTCCCGGGTTCGGCTCCGTGAGCATCGTTCCGCGGTCGACCGCCCGAGGACCGCGGCCCGGCGGTAGCGCCGATGGCTCCTCGATCGGGTCGAAGCCGTCGTCCGGCGCGATCACCAGCGTCGGCACCGACTGGTGGCCGGTCCACGCCATTACCTTCGCGAGCGCCTCCTGGTCGGTGTCGATGTCGAAGGCGATGTGCTCGACCGGGTTCCGCTTCAACCAGTGGTCCCAGCGCATCATGTCCGGGCAGAACGAAGAGCGTCCGTAGACGACGAGGCGAGCCATGCATTCCTCCACGCTGCGCGCCTCGGGGTGGGAGACGGCGAAGCTTCAGCTTCGCATACCCAGTCGCATCGAGGGGTGAGCGTCAGCACGGTCGCCTGCGTCGCCAGTCTCAAGTCGAGCGTCGGCGGCGGCTAGAACCCGTCGCGGCTCCACACGGTTTCGTAGCCCTCGCCACCGGCGAGCGCCTGCCGTAGGTCCGCGCGCTCGCGCTGCGACAGATCGTCGATCAGCTCGTTGATCTCCTCGGCGACGTCGAGCCCCTGCTCGCGCTCGATGCGCGCGTGCGCGCGCTCGAACAGCGGCGACTGGCCCAGCATCTCGATGCTGTGCGGCCACGTGAAGTAGACGAACTTCTCCGGCAGCGGGACGCCCGGACGCCGCTCGCTGAGCCACGCGTTGCGCTCGTGCGCGCCGCCGACCGGCTCCGCGATCTCCAGCAGCGGGGGCGAGTGGTCGTCCGGCCGCAGGTCGAGCACGAGCCGTTTCGAGGTCATCTCGAACCCGACGACGATCACATCGCCGTCGTCGACCGCCATCGCCATCTGATCGAAGTCCACGGCGAGGCCGTTGTCGCCGTAACGCATCTGGCCCCTCCGGTCGTCGGTCGTGCGGTGTCCGGTTGCGATCTCAGCGTAGACGCTGGCTTGCAGGAAAAAGAAACGGGACCGGCTTGCGCCGGCCCCGTCTCGGATTGGACGCGAGTCCGGCTTAGTACATGTCCATGCCGGCCGCGGCGCCTGCGTTCGGGGCCGTGGAGTCGGGCTTGTCGGTCACGAGGCAGTTGGTCGTGAGCACCATACCCGCGATCGACACCGCGTTCTCGAGCGCGGCCTTGGTCACCTTCGCCGGGTCGATGATGCCCAGCTTGACCATGTTGCCGTAGTCGTCCTTCGCGGCGTCGTAGCCCTCGCCCTTCTTCAGGGTGCCGACCTTCTCGACGATCACGGAGCCGTCCTGGCCCGCGTTCGCGGTGATCCGGCGCAGCGGCTCCTGCAGCGCGCGGCGCATGATGCGCACGCCCGTCGCCTCGTCGCCTTCCAGGTCGACCTTGTCGAGGGCGGGCAGCGCGTTCAGGAACGCGACGCCACCACCGGGGACGATCCCCTCCTCGACAGCCGCGCGGGTCGCCGAGAGGGCGTCCTCCACGCGGTGCTTCTTCTCGGTGAGCTCGACCTCGGTGGCCGCGCCGACCTTGATGACGGCAACCGAGCCGGCGATCTTGCCCAGGCGCTCCTGCAGCTTCTCGCGGTCCCAGTCGGACGTGGCGTTCTCGAGCTGCGCGCGGATCATCCGCGTGCGCTCCTCGATCGCCTTCTTCGTCCCCTTGCCCTCGATGATCGTCGTCTCATCCTTGGTGACGACCACGCGGCGCGCCTGACCGAGGTCGGTCGGGGCGGCGGTGTCGACGCCGCGGTTGAGCTCCTTCGAGATCAGCTCGGCGCCCGTGATCGCGGCGATGTCGCCCAGGTTCTCCTTGCGGCGGTCGCCGAAGCCCGGCGCCTTCACGGCCACCACGTTCACGGTGCCGCGCAGCTTGTTCACCGCGAGGGTGGCCAGCGCTTCGCCGTCGACGTCCTCGGCGATGATGACGAGGTTCTTCGACACCTGGAGCTGCTTCTCCAGCCACGGGAGGATGTCGTTCACCGACGACAGCTTCTGGTCCGTCACGAAGATGTGCGCGTCCTCGAGGACCGCTTCCATCCGCTCCGGGTTGGTGACGAAGTAGGGCGAGATGTAGCCACGGTCGAAGGCCATGCCCTCGACGTACTCGATCTCG
>JANQPH010000005.1 GCA_028285405.1 Thermoleophilia bacterium | reverse complement strand
AAGCGAGCGGCGCATTATAGAGGTCAGAAACGCGCCGTCAACACCCCTGTGCAAAGAAAATGAAAGAATTCCGGGCGCACCACCCGGAACCTCAAAAATTCATTCTAATTCAGCTATTTGCTGCTCGTATTTTTGCGCCAGCGCGATGTTTTCGGGCGGCACTTTCGCGAACAGCTGCTGCACGGCGGTGATCTGAGCCACCATCGCGTCGTACTGCGCGGCCGGCATCTGCGCTTTGGCCGCCGTCTTGCCCCCACGCTTTCCGGCGAGCTCCTCGGCCGACGCGCGAAGTTGGCGAAGCTCCTGGGAGGGGCGCTCGGCCGCGAAGTCGCGCATCTTGGACTCGATTCCGGCGACGATGCTGCCCGGGGCGCCGTCCCCGGTCAGGGCCGCGGCGCCGAGCTCGGCGCCGAGGTCGCGCATGTGGGTCTCGAGCGGATCGCGTCGGGCGGCAACGGCATCCCAGCCGGGGAAGTGGAACGGCACCGGCGCGCAGCGAGAGCGAAGCGTCGGCAGCAGATCCTCGACCCGATCCGTCACGAGCACGATGTGCGACCGCGGCGGCGGCTCCTCGAGGGTGCGGAGCAGCTGGGACGCGCTGTCGGTCTCCGACAGGCGATGCGCCTCGTCGATCACCAGGACGCGCCGCCGTCCCACCATCGGCTTCGTGTGGATGTCGGCGAGGGCGCCGTCGACCTCCTCGCGCCGGATCAGCGCCCCGGTGCCGCCGATGATCGTGATGTCGACCGACACCTCGTTCGGGTCGTGGTGCCCGTCGGGGTCGGCGAGCGCCCATGCCACGCGCCGCGCGGCGTCGCGCTTCCCGGTCGAGGGAGGGCCGAAGATCAGGATCTGCTGCGGCGGGAATGGGCGCGAGAGCGCTTGGCGCAGCACCCGCTCGGCGAGCGGCTGCTCGGGCAGGTCGATCACAGCAGCCCGTCCCCCTCGAGCCGCTCGATCACTCGCTCGTGGACCTCATCCGGCGTTCCGGTGCCGGGAACGGTGACCACGCGCTCGGGGAAGCGCTCGGCGAGCAGGCGGTAGCCGGCCCCGACGGCGGCGTGGAACCCGGCGCCCTCGGCCTCGATCCGGTCGCTGTCCGCGCTCCGTCGCGACGCGGCGGTCTCGAGCGGCACGTCGATGACCACCGAGCGGTGGGGCAGGAGCCCGTCCAGGCCGATCTCGTTCAGGCGCAGCACGGCCTCGATGCCGAGGCCACGAGCGGCGCCTTGGTAGGCGAGCGAGGAGTCGATGAACCGGTCGCTCACGACCCAGCGTCCGTCGGCGAGCGCCGGCGCGATCACCTCGCGCACCAGCTCGGAGCGGGCGGCGGCGAACAGCTGGGCTTCCGCGGCCAGCCCGATCGTCCCCGGTCGCAGCGCCAGCACGAGATCGCGGATCTGCTCGCCAACCTCGGTCCCGCCCGGCTCTCGGGTCTCGACGACGTCGTGACCTCGCCCGCGCAGCGCGTCCGCGAGCAGGCGCGCCTGCGTGGTCTTGCCGCTTCCGTCGAGCCCTTCGAGCGCGATGAACAGTGGCGCTACCAGGGACGGACCTCGAGCGCCGCGACGATCACGCTGCCGACGATCGCGGCGACGAGGACCCACCCGGCCATCTTGGCCCACCGGGGCGGGTCGGCCGGGGTGAACTGGCGCTCCTGCTGCTCCGACAGGCGGGCGTAGACGTCGGGCTCAGCTCTGCGCGCCTTGCGGGAGGTGCTCACGATCGCCGCTCCTTGCCGCTCCGTCCCAGATCGGACATGCTGCGCGCCGCGATGTTCCCTCCAGCTCCCACGACGGACCGAGCGTAGCAACGGCATGGCGCCCGCGATCGTGACCGGCGGTGCCGGGTTCATCGGCTCCAATCTCGTCGACGCGCTCGTCAGCGAGTCGGTCGACGTGCACGTCGTCGACAACCTCTCGAACGGCAAGGCGCTCAACGTGCCCGTCGCGGCGACCCTGCATGAGCTGGACATCCGGGACGCGGACGCGCTCGTGGCGCTGGCGGAGCGCCTGAAGCCCGATCTGATCTTCCACCTCGCGGCGCAGGCGGACGTTCGCAAGGCGCTCGAGATGCCGACATACGACGCCGAGGTGAACATCGGCGGGACGATCAACGTGCTCGAGGCGGCCCGAGCCGCGGGGGCACGGGTCGTGTTCACCTCCACAGGTGGCGCCGCCTACGGCGAGTACGGCGGGCTGACTGTTCCGACGCCCGAGACGGCCGAGCCGCGCCCACTCTCGCACTACGGGATGAGCAAGCTGGCGGGCGAGGGCTACCTCGGGCTGTACGGGCGCCTCTACGGCGTCGAGTCGGCCGTGCTTCGCCTCGGCAACGTCTACGGGCCGCGCCAGGACCCGCACGGGGAGGCCGGCGTCGTCGCCATCTTCTGCGGCCGCCTGCTCGACGGCGTGGCGCCGACGGTCTTCGGCGACGGCCTGCAGACGCGCGACTACATCTACGTGGGCGATGTCGTGCGCGCGCTGCTCGCGGCGGCGAAGGGGCCGGCCAACGTGACGGTCAACATCGGCAACGGCCGCGAGGTGAGCGTCCTCGACCTGATCGAGGGCCTCGGCGGCGAGATCGAGCCCGAGTTCGCCGAGGCCCGTGCGGGCGAGCTGCAGCGCAGCGCGCTCGACGCGTCCCGCGCCAGCGAGCTCTACGCGTGGCGGGGTGAGGTCAGCCTGGAGGCCGGCCTGGCCGCGACGAAGGCCTCGGTCGAGGCTGCGCGGGCGAACCCCGATCGGCGGCCGCCGGGCTTTCTCGAGGTCCGCTGAGGCGCGGTGGCCGGGCGTCGACGCCCTGCAGCACGAGCGCCGGGCCCTCGCGGACCATCCAGCTGAGATCGCCAGCGCCACAGCCCGGAAGT
>JANQPH010000004.1 GCA_028285405.1 Thermoleophilia bacterium | reverse complement strand
ACCCCCGGCGCCGACCGGCTGGTGGGCACCACGGGCCGCGACGTGATCGTCGGCCTCGGCGGAGCCGACGTGATCCTCGGGCGGGGCGGCAACGACCTGATCTGTCCCGGTGGTGGAGCCGACCGGGTCAGCGCGGGCCCCGGCGCCGACCGGGTGATCGCAAGCTCGGGCAACGACGTCATCTCCGGTAGCGCTGGCCGGGACGTCCTGGCCGGCGGACCCGGCGCCGATCGCATCACCGGTGGGGCAGGGCCGGACCGGATCGCCGGGGGCGTTGGCAATGACCGGCTGCGTGGCGGTCCGGCCGATGACCACATCACCGCCGGCGTCGGCGCCGATCTCCTGGTTGGCGGCGCGGGTCGCGACCGGCTCCAGGGTGGCCCGGGCACCGATCGGCTCTACGGCAACGGCGGCCGCGACATCCTGCTCGGCCAGGCGGGTCCGCGTGATCTGGGTGTCGGCGGGCCGGCCAAGGACACCTGCCGCACCGAGCGCCGGCGCAGCTGCTGAGGCCGGCTCGGCCGGGACCGCGGCTGGGACGCGGCCTCCGCCGGTCAGGTCATTCGGGTGGTCGCGGCGAGCCGCGCTCGAGGACGTACTTGCGGACCGCCCGCCAGAGCAGGGGAATCCCGAGCCAGCCGATTCCCATGCTCAGGAGGATCACCCAGATCAGGGAGATGTCCGCCGAGAAGAACACGAACGACACGTTGACCGTGCCGGTGTTCAAGATCACGAACAGCAGGATCAGGATCGCGATCAGGGCGGTGCCCATGATCTTGACGACGCGGGTGAGCTCGCGCTCGCTCATGCCGGTGGGAAGACCTGAATCGCCGGGATCCAGGCCGTCGCTCAGCCCGTCGGCGTTGTGGCGACGCTGAACACCTCGCCCAGGCGCGCCATTCCCTCACCGATCTCGTCGACTCCGACACCGCTGTAGGCCAGGCGCAGCGTGCGCTCCCCGCCCTCGAGGAAGCAGTCGCTTCCGCGCACGTACGCGATGCCCGCCTCACTTGCGGGCGCGAACAGGTCGTCGGCCGACAGCTGCTCGGGCAGCTCGAGCCAGAGGAAGAACCCGCCCTTGGGGGGAGTGCACCGGGTGCCGGCGGGCAGGTGCCCGAGCCCGGCGACCATCGCGTCCCGCCGTGCCTTCATCAGCCGGGTCACCCGCTCGATGTTCCCCTCGAGGTGCCCGTTCGCGACGAGCTGGTGGATCGCGCCCTGGGCAAGCAGCGCCGGGGAGATGTAGGTGTCGTTGGCGAGCTTCGAGATGCGCGCGACGAGATCCTTGGGCATCACCAGATACCCGACGCGAAGGCCCGGCGCGACGGTCTTCGAGAAGGACGACGTGAACATGACCCGGTCGACGGTCGCCTGCTCGTGCAGCCCCGGGATCGGATCGCCCTCGAACCGCAGGCGCCCGTAGGGGTCGTCCTCGAGCACGAGGATCCCGTGACGCTCGCAGACCTCGAGCAGCGCGCTCCGCCGGGGCGCCGACAGCGTCGCCCCCGACGGGTTCTGGAAGTTGGGGATCGTGTAGAGCAGCTTCGGCACGTCGCCGCGCTCGCACGCGGCGGCGAGCTCGTCCACCACGAGCCCGTCGTCGTCGAGCGGAATCGGCAGCACGCGCATCCCGTGCATCTTCAGCTGCAGCAGCGCCCGGTCGTAGGTGGGGGCCTCGACCGCGACGAGGTCACCGGGGTCGAGCAGCTCGTCGAGAAGGAGCGCGAACCCCTGCAGCGATCCGTTGGTGACGAAGATCTGCGCCGGGTCGACCCCGTGCTGTGCGGCGAGGAGCTCGCGAAGCGGTGGATATCCCTGCCCGTTGCCGTAGGACAGCAGGCGCTTGCCGTCAGCGGCGAGCGCGCGCGATGCGCACTCGGCGACGAGATCCTCGGAGAGCGCCTCCGGGGCCGGGGCGCCACGAGCAAAGGAGATGGGGCCAGACACGACGGCGGAGTCTAGTCGAGCGGCGCGGGCCGATCGTCCTCGCGTTCGCGCGGGACGCGCTCGGTCAGCCGCGAGACGAGGTGAGCTTGGGGCCCTTGGGAACCGCTGCAGAGCGGAACGCCGCCGCCCGGCCGTCCGGAATCGCGACCACCCGGAGCACCCGGTAGCCGCGGTCCTGGACCGTCGCTCGCAGGGCACCGGTTGTGGTGTCGGCCAGCCGGCTGACCTCGACCCACTTCCCGCGCCAGTATCCCTGGATGATCACGGTGCCGCCGCTGCGCGGAAGCCGCACGCCGGCGCGGACCGTGATCCGGCCGCGGCTGCTCGTCAGCTTCAGCCCGTCGACCCGTGCGCTGCCCGTCACACGGGCGCCCCTGGAGATCTTCCTCGGGATGCGGAGTACCGAGGCGACCGAGGCCATCGAGCGGTAGGCCGGCTTCGCGCTGAAGTCGTTCTCGAGGAGCCCGTGGTTCCCCGACCAGGAACGCGGGTTCGGGCTGTCGACGACGTTGTACCAGAAGACCTTCTCGGTGAAGCCGTGCAGATAGCGGCGCTTGAAGGCGTAGGTGCGCAGCAGGTAGTCAGCCTGGACTGCCGGGCTGGCGACGTTGGCGAGCACGCAGCCGACACATGTGCTCCAGCTGATCTCGGTGATCCAGGACGTCACGCCCGGGTCGAGCTTTCGCAGGATCGACGCGAGCTGGAACTGGCGTCGAAAGCCTGTGGACCCGTCCGGGGCCGTAGGTGGGTAGGTGTTCCAGCCGACCACGTCGACCGTGCCCCTCACGCCGGCGGCGTACACCGCCCGCACGAAGTCGAGGTCCGCCGCGATGGGTCCGAGCACGATCTTCGCTCCGGCGTCTCGGGCCGAGATCGCCGCGGATGCCTGCCTGTGCAACTGTGCGAACGCGGCCGGGTTCGGTGGGTTCCAGCCGCGGGGGATGTTCGGCTCGTTCCAGGTTCCGTACGCGTCGATCCGATCCCCGAAGGTGGATGCGACGACCCCGAGGAACTGGGCGTACGCGCCATAGTTGTCGGGCGTGGGCGGGGCGTTGTCGGGGCCGTTTCCGTTCGCCCACCACGGCGCACGGCTGAAGACCACCAGTACCTTCACGTTCCGCGCCCGCGCGTGGTTCAGGATCTCGTCGAGCTGCTGCCAGCGGGCGGCTCCCGCCGTGCCCGCGACCGCGTACTCGCCGGGGGTCGGCTCGTATTCCCGCCAGTTCAGGAGGAGCGAGACCCAAGGAACACCGGCCCGCTTGGCGGCATCGATCTGGGCGAGCGGCTCGCTGCGGTTGCCGGCGATGACGGCTCCGCCATCCGGCACCGCGGCCTTGGCGGACGCGGGGGCCGTGAGCCCGACGAGACCCACGAGCGCAGCGAGGAACATCCATGTCAGCGCGCGCTTCACCGCTCCAAGGGTGCCAGATACTCGCCGGTCCTTGGCTCCCCGCTCGGGGGGGCTCGTCCCCCTCGTTCGGCGACGGCCTGGTCTCGGCGTCCGCCGGGCTCTGCTTGACTCGTGAGAATGCACTGGCCATGCGATCCGGGCGCGGTCCCACCGCGGCCTGGGGTCTGAGGTGAGCGCCCTCGCGATCGGCGCCTGGGCGGCCGTGTGGCTCGGGCTCGCCATCGCGACCGCCGTGGCGTTCCGCCGGGAGCGGGGCATCGTCGTCATCGCCGCCGTGGCCGCGCTGGTGATCGTCGAGGTCGCCGTCTTCACCTCCCAGAACGACGTCGACGGCGGGCTGCTGAATCCCTCGATCGGGGGAGGGGTCTCGTTCAGCATCTTCGACGTCGTCGCCACGGCGGCGATCGTCGGCGTCGTCCTGTCGGGGCGGGTCGTGCGACCCAATCTGCCGATGGTCCTTTGGGTCGCGCTGTGCGTGTGGGTCGCGATCATGGCGCTGGTCGGCCTCGCGCGCGGTTTCGACCCCGAGCTCGTGGGGTTCTCGGCGCGGTCGATCGGCTACGTGCTGCTCCTGGTTCCCGCGGCGAGCGTGCCGTATCGCGACTACGTCCAGGGGTGGAGTCCCCTCGTGATCGTCGCGCTCGCGGCGCTGCTGTCCGCCGGGCTCCTGGCCGCCAGCGCGGGGGCGCCGGTCCCGCTGCTCGAGCCAGACCTTCCGCCCGGGACGAGCCCCTGGGGCTCCGCGATCGGCGGCGATGCGGCCACCGTGCTCATCGGGGTCGGATTCCTCTGCCTGATCCGGGCAGCGGTCGAGGAGCGGCAGGGGCTCCGGCGCGGCCTGGTCGTGCTGAGCGTTCCCTCGCTGGTGACCGCGCTCGCCGTGCCGCAGCGGGCCGCGATCATCGGGACGGCCTGTGCGCTGGTGGTGATCGCGCTCGCATGGCTCGCGCCGTCCTGGCGGGCGCGGGTCCGGTTCACGCGGACCGAGTGGACCGTCGGCGGGGTTGCCGTCGCGGCGGCCGCCGTCGCCTTTGCGGCCGTCGTGGCGGTGACCGGTCGGGGGTCGTTCGCGAGCGCCCCCATCGACGCGTTCACCGCGCCGGGCAAGAGCGCGACCCTCACGTCCCGGTGGGATCAGTGGAACGAGGCGGTGCGCATCGCGGTGGAGCGGCCGATCGTCGGGCAGGGCTTCGGCTTCGAGTACACGGTGGCGCTGCCGAGCCTCGGTGAGGTGCGCACGACTACGCTCACCCACAGCGTCCCGATCGACCTCTTCCTGCGCGGCGGGGCGATCGCGGTGCTGCTCGCGCTCGCCGCCATCGTCGTCACCTACCTCGCGGGGTACTCGGCCTGGCGGGGGGCGCAGGACGCGCGGGCATCGGCGCTCGCGCTGGCGTGCGTCGCCGTCTTCACCAGCCTCGTCGCCAAGGGGCTGCTCGAGTCGGTCATCGAGAAGTACCGCCTGGTGACGTTCCTGGGCATCGTCCTGGGGGCCCTGCTCAGCGCCGCGCTCGCCGTCCAGCGCGAGTCGGCGGACTCACACGGCCGGGTACCGCGGCTCAGGCTCCCGGCGCGGGTGCGCTCGCGCGAGGCCGACGACCCGCTCGGGACGCCCGGAGCGGCTTCGAGGGACGGCGGCGGATGAGCATCCGCGCACGGCGCCGCGAGGCATCGGCCCCCTGACGCGCCGTCAGGACTGCTCGGCGTCGATGCGCTCGGAGAGCAGCTGCACCCGTGACTCGCGGGGGTTCAGCTCGAGGGCACGGGACAGGAGCAGCGCGGCGTCGTCGACCTGACCCTGACGCTCGAGCGCGACGGCCCAGTCGGCCAGGATCACCCAATCGGCGGGTGAGCGAGCGAGTGCGTCGGCAAAGCGCTGGTTCGCCAGCTCGGACTCGCCCAGATCGGCGTAGAGGTTCGCCTCGAGCAGGGGCGGCTCCGAGCTCTGGGGATCGCGAGCGGCGGCGCTCTCGGCCTTCGAGAGCGCGCCGGTGATGTCGCCCTCGCGCGCGAGCTCGCGTGCGCTCGCCATCTCGTGGCTCGCGATCGTGGGCCCGATGAGCAGCGCGATGGCTACGACCGCGCCGATCGCGGCGACTCCACGGCCCGCGATCGCCGCCGGATCGAGGCGTGACCCACCGTCACCGTCACCGTCGCGGGAGAGGCTCGCCCGGAGGCCGGCTCCGCCGAGCACCACGGCAGGCAGGATGACCGCGGGCAGCTGCCAGTCCCAGTCGATGCCGGCGTGGACGATCATGGTCGCGGTGGCCGCGGCGACGAGGCCGAGATCGCGGGCGAGTGCCGGCGGCGGGCGGCTGAGCAGGGCGCGACCGATCGCGAAGGCGCCGATGCCGATCGGGATCAGCAGCAGCACCAGGCCGATCAGCCCGCTCTCGCCGAGCACCTCGAGGAAGAGCGAGTGGGCGTTGACGACGGACACGTCGATGGTGCGCTCGGCGTTCCACCAGAAGACGTAGTCGCCAGCGCCCGTTCCCACGATCGGCGCCGACTCGAACTCCTGCCCGGCGACCTCCCAGTTCTGCCATCGCCCCGAGCCGGCGGCTACGGCCAGCCGGTCCGAGATCGAGTCGGACGTGCCGCGGTCGCCCGGCGAGAACTCGCGGAACGAGTCGAACTGTCGGTCGGCGGCCGCGATCGGCCCACCGGACGGCCAGAACGCCGCGGCGGCGACGACGAGCACCACCACGCCGGCGCCGGCCAGCGCGTAGCCGGCGACCCGTCGCCGCGCGTCGTCGAGGCGTCCGGTCGCCATCGGCACGAATGCGCCCGCGAGGCCGGCGAGCACCATGCCCAGCACGGTCAGGCCGGCCGCCGTGAGCCCCTCGCTCGAGTGATCCGGGAGCTCGCCCTGAAGGGCGACCAGTCCGGGTTGGTCGTTGGCGTAGGCCAGCGCCGGTGCCGAGACCACCAGCGCGAGCACTCCCGCGACGACGGTCTCGACCCGGCCGGGTGAGAGCGCGACCAGCAGGACCAGCCCGATCGCCGCGACCACGAACGCGCCGCGGGACAGGGTCATGAGAAGGCCGAGCGCCAGCAGGGGGGTCATGCCGAGCGCGACGCCCCGGACCCCGCTGTGCCGCGTCGAGGAGGCGCCGATCCCGATGGCGAGGACCAGTCCGAACGCGGCGAGGGCCCCGAGCGCGTTCCAGTATCCGACGGGCCACGAGAGCCGTGCGGTCGGATCCTCGCCGAACCCGGGGAACAGTCGAGCCGCTACCCCGGCGCCGACGACCACCACCGATACCGCCAGGGCGCCCTCGCTGGCCCGCGGGAGCCAGGAGCGCTTGCGAAGACCCATCATCGGGAGCGCCAGGGCGGCGAGGTAGAGGAGCGTCAGCCCCATCACGTTCCGGGCTCGCGCGGGGTCGTCCGCCCAGGCCATCGAGATCCCCTGCCACGCGGCGAGCAGTGCCCAGCCCGCCAGCGCGATCAGGCCAAGCCGGCCCCCGACCGAGGCGCCGGCAAGCGCGAGCGCGGCTACCAGCGCGAGCAGCACCATCGCCGCGATTCCCCAGCTCGAGATGAAGTAGCCGCCCGAGAGAAACGCGAGCACGGTGGCCACGATCAGGGGCGCACCGACGGCGACGCCGGCGACGAGCGCATCGCGCGCCCCCCTGGACTCAGGAGCTGTGGCCTGCCGCCACAGCGCGGCGAGCGTCACGCGCGAGATCGCCGGAGGTTCAGGAGCGTTGCCACGAGGATCAGCAGCGTTGCGGCGACGAGGAGGCCGATCGCCCACACCGGCACACCGGCGAAGGGGCCGGGCGCGCTGGCCGAGGTCGGCGGCATCTCGACGATCAGCTGTTGGCCCGCGTTCGCGGTGTCACCGCTTCCGGGCTCGTCGTTGCTCGGCGGCGGCGTGGTTTGTGGCTCGGTCCGTGTCTGCTCGGTCGTCGTGGTCCCACCGTCGCTCGGCGTCGTCTGGGTCGGCTCCGGGGATGCCGGGGCCTGGGGCGCGCTCGGCTGAGCCGGCGTCGGCTTCGGCTTGGGTGCCGGCGGACGCTCCGGCGCGACCGAGATCGAGTCGCCCTCCTCGACGACGTCGGTGCAGGCGGCCTCGACGTCGACGTACTGGGCTTCGGCGGACGTTCCGGGCTCCGCGTAGCGGACGAGGTTCTGCTCGATGCACTGCTGCACGGCGCTGGACTGACCATGCGCCGCGGGCAGTGCGGCGGCGAGGAGGAGCAGCGCCAGCAGCGCCCCCGTCACGAGCGATACGCCAACTCGCGCTGTCACGAGGCTCCCCTTCCGGTGATGACGACCCAGACCGTCCGGACCAGGATCTTGACGTCGAGTCCGAGCGACCAGTGCCGAACGTAGTCGAAGTCGAGCTGCATCCGCTCGCGCCAGCCGATCTGGCTTCGTCCGACGACCTGCCACAGCCCGGTCATCCCGGGTCGCACGGTCTGGCGAAGCTGCATCCAGCCCTCCAGCGAGCCCGCCTCGAAGGGTCGAAGGGGGCGCGGTCCGACGAGGCTCATCTGGCCGCGCAGGACGTTCATCAGCTGGGGGAGCTCGTCGAGGCTCGTGCGGCGCAGCCAGCGGCCGACCGGAGTGACCCGCGGGTCCTCGTTCACCGACTTGAGCTTGCGGACCAGGCCGTCCATCGAGTCGACGCTGGTGGCGAAGGTCGACAGCTCGGCGTCCGGCTCCTCGACGTCGGGGCGCATCGTCCGGAACTTGACGAGCGTGAACGTTCGCCCGTCCTTGCCCACCCGGGTCTGACGGAAGATCGCCGGGCCTCCGTCGCCGAGTCGGATGGCGGCGGTGATGCCGAGCATCAGCGGAAGGCCGACGAGGAGCAGGAAGACGCTCGCCACCAGATCGAGCGGGCGCTTGAGCGCCTTCTCCAGTCGCGAGCCCAGCGGAGGCGCGACCCCGCTGAGTGGGAGTCCTCCGAGTGCGCGCGTCGCCGGGTTCGGGCCGGTGATGTCGAACAGCCGCGGGACGACGTCGACCGCGATGCCCGACGGGACCTGGGTCCGCAGGTGCTCCGCGAGGGTCGCGTCGTCCTGGTGCGTGAAGGCGACGATCAGTCGATCCACCTGTCCGCTCTGGAGCCATTCGGGCAGGTCACCGAGCGTGCCGACGACCGGCACGCAGGACCCCTCGGCGGGGCGGCGATCGAGGCAGCCGATCACGTCGAGCCCGTACCCGGGCTCGCGCGCCGCGACACCCGCGATCCGGTCCGCGATGACCCCCGAGCCCACGACGAGGACCCGCTCCCGAGGGCGCCGGACGCTCGCCACCGCACGGCCTGCGCCCCACGCGACGGGCAGCCCGAACGAGGCGGCGACCGCAAAGCCGAGCGGCGGCGCCGCGCCTGCGGCGGTGACGATCGCCCATGCCAGCCAGGCCGTGCCGAGTCCGATCCCCAGCAGTCGCCCGGAGCCGATTCCCTGTCCCGGCCAGACGAGGCCGCGGTACCCGTGGAACAGCGCGAGGCAGGTGAGGGCGAGCGCCGCGTAGGCCAGCGCGAACCAGAGCGCGTTCGCTCCGATCAGGCCTCCCGCGACGACCAGCGCACCGGCCGCCATGGCGTCCCAGGTGATGATCGCCGCAAGCCGTGACCGCCGGCCGCGCCCGCGCAGGGGGCGGTCCTTCGCAAGCGGGATGCCGGGGAGGCTCGCGCCGCGCGTCGCCGTGGTTGTCGCCAGTGTGTGCTCTCGTGTCATCCGTGACCGATCCGCCGATGTCTGCGCGGAAGTCTCACGAATCCTCTCCTGGCGCGCGCCCGCCAAACGGTTGGTTTCGCCTGGCCCATCGTCGATTTCTCTCGGCGGATCCGTATCGGCAGCTTGGAGCGATCGATCAAGCGCACGAGGCCGATGGTGCTGGGCTTCTCGTGGCACGAGTCCACGACCGAGCGCCCCCTCGGCGAGCCGCGCGAGGTGCCTCGCGAGCGCTGTGCGGGTGTCGGGCCCAGCCGTTCGGTCAGCTCTCGGGGGCGCGGGAGACGAACGTCCACGCCCCGCCGATCCTGCGATGCCATGTCTCGGACGAGGACCGCTGGTCCAAGAGACGTCCGACACCCCACCACGCGCGGCTCGCCGACTTCGGCAGCCAGGCGACCGCCTTTCCCAGCCGGAACGCTCGCGGGAACCCGGCGATTTCGGAGATCGCGTCGTACCCCGTGTATCCCGGCGCGGCCATGATCTTCGGCGCCGTCAGCCCGGCGTCCCCGAACAGGTTGGCCAGCCCGCGCACGGTGCTCCGGTGCTGGTCGCCACAGTCGGGCAGCAGGAACCCGGTCGTTCCGATGAAGTGGCCACCCGGTGTGAGCACCCGTCGCACCTCTTTCAGTCCGACCAGTCGATACGCCCACTCCTCGACCGTCGCGGCGGCCAGCACGAGGCCGATGGAATCGTCGCGAAACGGCATGGCGTGCACGTCGCCGAACAGCGGGCAGTCGGGATGCTCGATGTCCAGCCCGACGTAGTTCCAGCCCGCCGCCTCGAGCATCCGGCGGCCGAGCTCCGGCCCG
This sequence comes from Thermoleophilia bacterium, assembly GCA_028285405.1. Taxonomy (GTDB): domain Bacteria; phylum Actinomycetota; class Thermoleophilia; order Miltoncostaeales; family Miltoncostaeaceae; genus JANQPH01. The sequence goes on along the minus strand of JANQPH010000004.1, from coordinate 77,577 downwards.
CAGCCGATGTCCACCGCGATCGCGTCCGGTGTCGGGGCCGGCGGGACGTAGCTGTCGAGCAGGGGTCCGAAGCTCGCCGGGACGACCTCGGGTGGGATCACCGCGCCCACGGGGCGCGCGCGCTGTCCCACGGAGAACTCGTACGGCGCTTGGCGCATCTCCCCGACGACGAGGTCGACGTGGACCTGCTTCGGCTCGCCCAGCCGCAGATCCAGGTTGCCCGTGTCCGTGAAGCCGTACTGGGCGCCGCAGTCGGTGCACACGAGGGGTCCGTCGCCCTCGAGGGCGCCCCCGCACGCGGGGCACTGGATGACGTGCCGCAGCGAATCGAGCACTTCAGCTGTACCGAAGGCGTGGCCCATGCGCACTCCTGTCCGACGTCGATGCGAGAGGGGTCCGCCGGCCCGAGAACGGCAAACTACCAGCGGCCCCCGCCTACCCGGACCCCGATCCGTCCATGCTCGCCTAGTGTGGGTTCCGGCCCGTGAGCCCCCGAGGGGCCATCCTCGACCCACGGCACTCCGTTCCACGGGAGGGCGACCACGAATGCTGAGCGTCGCGATCTGCATCGCGACCTGCGAGCGCCCGGATGGGCTGCGCGCGTTGCTCCGGTCGATCGGGGGGCTCGAGGCTCCGCCCCGCGCGGGGTGGTCCCTCTCCCGGGTGGTGGTGGTCGACAACCGGGGCACCGACTCCGCCCGCCAGATCGTGGACGAGGCTCGACCTCGGATCGGCTGTGACCTCCACTACGTCGTCGAGCCGAGGAGGGGGATCCCCTTCGCACGCAACACGGCCGTTTCGGCGGTTGGTGGAGCTGACCTCGTCGCGTTCATCGACGACGACGAGGTCGCGACGCCGGAGTGGATCCGCGAGCTCGTCGACGCACTCGTCTCCACCGACGCCGACGTGGTGACCGGCCCGGTCATCCCGGAGTTCGCGCACGCCCCCCCGGCCTGGGTCCGGGAGGGTGGCTTCTTCGAGCGCCCCCGCCATCGCGACCGGGCTCGGATCGACTACGCGAGGACGAGCAACGTCATCGTCCGCGCGCGCTGGCTGCGCGAGACGCCGCAGCCGTTCTCGCCCTGCTACGTGGGCGGTGGGGAGGACACCCAGTTCTTCGAGCGGGTTCGGATCGCCGGCGGAGCGATCGTCTGGTCGGATCGGGCGGTGGTGGTCGAGCGGATCGGTCCGGAGCGCACCCGGGCGGCCTGGATCGTGCGGCGCTCGTTCCGCCGCGGGCAGATCCTGAGCAAGTGTCTGCGCCAGCTGGAGGACTCACCGTGGCGAAGGGCGAAGCGCCTCGTGCACGGCTGCCTGCGGGTGTCTCGCGGTATCTGCATCGCGGCGTGGGGTCTCGTCGTGAGCACGCGTCTCCTCGTCTCGGGACTGCGCGAGATGGCGTTCGGGGCGGGTCTGATCGCGGGCCTCGGGCCCCGGCCGTGTCTGGACCCCGAGCCCCAGGAGGCGCGCTCGTGAGATCGAGAATCCCCGGCCCGCGCGCGTGAGCGCTCGCGAACGCTCGCCCGCCTCGGCGCGGACCGTGCTCTTCGTGTCGCTCGCCACCGGGATCGGTGGAGCCGAGCGGAGCCTCGCGCTCCTGATCGGGGAGCTTGCCGCCCTCGGGTGGCGAGCATCGCTGGCGGGCCCCGACGGGCCGGCTCTGCGGCTGCTCGAGTCGGCGGGGGGTGCGGTGACTCGCGAGCTTCGGGGGGTACCCGCGATCTCGACCGCGGGCCCCGAACGCCGCTACCGCGCGCGGTCCATCGTGGCCGCGGCCGGAGCGAGCCTCGACAACGCGCGCGCGATCGCGCGGTCCGCGCGGGGGCAGGCCGGGGTCGTGGTCTCGAACTCGTTCCACGCCCACCCGTCCGTCGTCCTCGGGGCGCGCCTGGCCGGTGTCCCGTCCGTCCTGTACCTGCGCGACATGGTGCGGCCGGGTGTCGGTCAGCGCGGGCTGCGCGCGATCGCGCGGCGTGCGGCGGCGACCATCGCGATCAGCCGCGCCGTGCAGGCAAGCCTTCCCGGTGTTCCGATGCAGGTGATCGAGAACGCGGTCCCGTTGTCGGCCGAGGCCGCGCACGGCTCGTGGCGGAGTCCGGTGATCGGCTACCTCGGCCGGCTCGATCCCGAGAAGGGGGTGGAGGATCTGATCGCGGCGACCCCGCGGCTCCCCGGCGTCGTCGAGATCCACGGCGCCCCCGTCGTGTCGGATCCGGGCTATGCGGCTCGGCTGGAGCGAATGGCGACCGAGGTCGCACCCGGCAGGATCCGACTCTGCGGCTGGACCGACGATCCCGAGCGAGCGCTCGCGCGGTTCTCGGTCCTCGTCGTCCCCTCTCGCCGCGAGCCCTGGGGGCGCGTCGCCGCCGAGGCGATGGCGGTGGGCGTGCCCGTGGTCGCCGCGAGCTCGGGCGGCCTTCCCGAGCTCGTCGAGGACGGGGTCTCGGGGCTGCTGTATCCGCCCGGGGACGTCGGCTCGCTGGTCGAGCGCGTCGGGCGCATCGCCGACGATCCCGACCTGCGCGAACGGCTCGTCGCGGGCGGGCGGGCCCGCGTCGGCCCGCTGTCGCCCGCCCACCAGGCGGCCGATGTCGCGCGGTTGCTCGCGGTGGTGGCCCGATGAGCCGTCCGCGGGTGCTGGTGGTGGCAAAGCACCACATCGACGATCCGCCCTCCGGCGGGGTGCTGCGCCTGCGCGCGACCGTCGGGGCCCTGTCGGAGGCCTTCGACGTTCGCGTGATCGCCTACCGGGAGCGGGGCCGCCCGCGGCCCATGTCGGCGCGGGCAGCGCTGGGGCTCGCGCTCCTTCGCGGTGACGCGTACCAGGTGGCACGGTGGGACACGCGCCGGCTGCGCGCCGCGCTCGAGCGCGAGCTCGATCGGTTTCGTCCCGACGCGCTGCACGTCGCGGCCCCGGCGCTCGGCCGGCTCGGCGTGGGCAGGTCCATGCGGGCGGTGCTCGACATGATGGATGTCGAGTCCGCCTTTGCGGGTGAGATGGCGCGGGTGGCGCACGGACCGCGACGGGCGCTCCTGGAGCGGGAGGCGAGGAAGTTCGCCGAGCTCGAGGCGGGCTTCTGCCGGGACTACGACCTGGTGATCGTCTCGAGCGCGCGCGAGGCGGACCGTGCGCGGTGCGAGGCCGAGATCGTCCCGAACGGCGTCGACGCGGCGGACGAGCCCGGGTGGGAGCGCGCGGTCGCGGGCAGGATCGCGTTCGTCGGGCTCATGTCCTGGTGGCCCAACGTCGACGGTGCCGAGTGGCTCGTCCGCGACGTGCTGCCGCTGCTTCCGCCGCGGGCCTCGATCGAGATCGTCGGCCGCGACCCCGGACGGCGCGTCCTCGCGCTCTCGGGCCCCCGCGTGCATGTCACCGGCGAGGTGCCCTCGGTGGGTGACCACATCGCGCAGGCCTCCGTGGTCGTGGTCCCGCTCCGCATGCGAGCGGGGACGCGCCTGAAGGTGCTGGAGGCCATGGCGCTCGGCCGGCCCGTCGTCGCCACGCCCGAAGGGGCCGACGGCCTCGAGTACCTCGCCGGCCAGGGGCTGGTCATCGCGGACGGCGCCGACGCGTTCGCTCGCGCCGTGACCGATCTGCTCGACGACGGCGAGCGGGCCAGGCGGCTCGGCCGGGGCGGACGGGAGCTGGTCCTGCGCGAGCACGGCTGGGACGCGGCGGGTGAGCGTCTGCGCTCGCTGTACCGGGACCGGCTCGGGCTGGGCGGCTGAGCGCGGCCTCGATGCCGGACCCCGACCCGCCACGCCGAGCGCCGCGCAGCACGGCCGAGTATGCGCGGTTCGCGCTCGTCCAGACGGCGGTGCCGCCGGCGCTCAGCGTGCTGCTGCTCCCGATCCTGGTCAACGGGCTCGGAGACCTGCAGTACGGCCTTTTCGCCACCCTCGTCGCGGCGTTCGGGCTGGCGGCGATCGTCGACCTCGGCCTCTCCAAGTCGGTCACGCGCTTCGTGGCCGTCTACGTCGCCCAGGGGCGGGGCGACATGGTCGCCCGGTTCGCCAGCACGGCGGCGGTCGCGTACTCGGTCCTCGGGGTCCTCGTGCTGGCGGCAGCCCTCGCCTTCGGCGCGTTCGGACTCGGGCTCATCGGAGTGCCGGACGACCTGCGATCCGAGGGCTTCTGGGCCTGTGTGATCTTCGGGGTCGCGACGGCCTACAACCTTCCGGCCGGGGTGCTCGGCGGGGTGATGGGGGGCCTGCGCCGACACGACGCCGAGAGCGGGCTCAACGTCGCGGTCGCGGTGGTCTCGGCCGCGGGCATGGCGGCGGCGGCGCTCGGTGGAGGTGGCGTGGTCGCCACGATCGCCGCCTTCTATCTGCCCCAGGTCGTGAAGCCGTGGGTTCGCCTGCCGCTGATCAGGTCCGATCTGCCGGACTTTCGGCTCTCGCCACGGCTGTTCGAGCGCGGCCTCCTCAAGGAGATCTCGGGCTACTCGGTCTGGTCGTTCCTCGTCGACGCCGGGAACCGGCTCCAGGACAGCCTCGACGTGATCGTCGTCGCGGCGGCCGTCGGGCTGGCCGTCGTCACGCCGTACAACGTCGGGCTGCAGATGGGACGGATCCTCCAGCGCCTGACGGTTCCCGTCGCGTACGTGCTGCTGCCCGTGGCCGCCGGCGAGGCGGCGCCCCACGACTCGGACCGCCTGCGCCAGCTGGCGACCCGCGCGACGCGCCTCGCGCTGGCCGCGGCGATTGCCCTCGCCGGGCCGCTGATCTTCCTCGCCGACGACGTCATCCGGGTGTGGGTGGGCTCGGAGCTGCCGCTCGCCACCGACATCGGACGTGTCTTTCTCGCGGTCAGCATCGTCCTGGTCGCGCGCGCCCCGCTGCTCAGCATGATGGAGGCGACCCATCGCGGCGTGCGGATCGCCGGGGCGCTCATGGTGGCTGAGACGCTGCTGAACCTCGCGCTCTCGATCGGGCTCGTCCTCGCGTTCGGGGCGCGTGGCGTGGTCGTCGCAACCGCGATCGCGGTCGTCCTCGTGACGTCGATCGGGGTGCTCCCCGCGGCGATCCGGGTGCTCGGACTCGTCTCGTCGCAGCTCGCCCGGCGGGTGCTGGTGCCGCTCGTCATCCCGACGATCGTCGGCGTGCCGCTCTGGTTCGGCCTCTCGCTGCTCGTCGCCGACCGCGGCGCTGGCGTCGTCGTCGGGGCGCTGTGCCTCGGAGTGCTGGCGTTCTCGGCCCTGGCCTGGACGGCGCTGCCCCGGGACGACCGCGAGGCGCTCGCCGCACCGCTGCGGCGTGGCTGACGATCTCGTGGCCGCGCGGGGTCAGGAGGGCTCGGGCGCTGCCGATACCCTGCCCGACCCATGCGGACTCACCGTCCCAGCCCAGCTCGCGCGGGGGCCCAGATGACCGAGCCGTCGAGCCCGCCGGAGCGGCGGCCGGTGCTGATCGTGTGCATCTCGAAGCGCTTCGGCGGCTCCGACGTCCGCGTCATCGAGCTGGCGGAGGCAATGGCCGGCGAGCGGCCGCTCACCGTTGCGGTGTTCGCCGGCTCGAAGCTCGAGGAGCGCCTCGATGCCCTCGGCGTCGACACGCTCCCGATCGAGCGCGCCCGATCGGACGGGCGCATCAGCCTCGATCTGCGCCAGGCCGCGCGCCGGCTCGGTCCGGGCGTCGTGGTCGACGCGCACAACCCCCAGTCCCAGCTGTGGTCGACGCCCGCGGCGAGCGCGGCGGGCGCGCCGTTGCTGTTCACGGTCCACAGCGAGTACCGCCAGGAGCACGAGGACCGGCGGCGCAGCATCGGGTACGAGGCCGTGCTCCGGCTCGGAGCGCTCGCGGGTGCCACGTTCCTCGCCGTCAGCCCGAGCGTTCGCGACTACGTGGCGCGCCTGACGCCGGCGCCACGACGGCTTGCGACGATCGCGAACGGCGTGGGGATCCCGGACAGGCCGGTCGACCCACCCGACGAGGCGCCCTTCACGATCCTGACCGCCGGCCGGCTCGAGCCGATCAAGGGCCACGCGACGTTGCTCGAGGCGCTCGCGAGCGGCGGCCCGGGGTTGGCCGACGCGCGCGTTCGGATCGCGGGGGAGGGCAGGGCGCACGATGCGCTCGAGGCGCAGGCGGCACGGCTCGGGATCACCGACCGCGTCGACTTCCTCGGCTTCTGCGAGGACGTCTCCGCTGAGTACGAGCGGGCGCATGTGTTCTGCATGCCGTCCCTGAGCGAAGGGCTTCCCTATGCGCTGCTCGAGGCGTGCGCGGCCGGGCTGCCATCGGTCGTCAGCGCGGTGGGTGGGATGCGCGAGCTGCTGACCGACGGCGAGACCGGGGTCCTGGTGCCCCCCTCCGAGCCGGCCGCGCTGGCGGCGGCGCTCGAGCGCCTGGCGGCGGACCGGGCGCAGTCTCGCCGGATCGGGCTGGCCGGCCGCGCGCTGGTCGAGGCGCGTCACGACGTCCGGGTCACCGTCGCGCAGACCGCACAGCTCTACGACGCGCTCGAGTCATGGGTAACCGGCACTGGAGGACCGCCACCGTGAGGATCATGGTCGTCGAGCCGCGCGGCCAGGGCGGGATGGCCCACTACGCGTACCAGCTGTGCGAGGCGCTGGCCGAGGCGGGTGCAGAGGTCGAGCTGGTCACGTCGACGGAGTTCGAGCTCGCCGATCTGGACGGAGGCTTCCGGGTCAGCCCGGTGCTCGAGCTGTGGTCGCCGACCTCCGGACAGCCGGTCGGCCGCTCCGGGCGGGTCGGGCGGGCGGTGCTTCGTGCCCGCAAGCTGGTGCGGCGCGCGGGGCGGGCGGCGCGCTACGTCGCGGCGTGGATCAAGGTCGTGCGGCTCGCGACCGCGTCGCGGCCCGATGTCGTCCAGTTCGGCAAGGTGGAGTTCCCGTTCGAGGCCTTGTTCCTGCAGTACCTGCGCGCCCGAGGGCTTCGCCTGGCGGACATCTGCCACGAGTGGGAGCGGCGCGAGTCGCGCGCCGGGCTGCTCGCACCGGTCGAGCACCAGCTGATGACACGGGCCTTCACCGCCTTCCACACGATCTTCCTGCACAGCGCCGAGAACGTGTCGGCGTTCCGGGATGCGTTCCCCGTGTCCCGCGATCGCCTGCGCATCGTTCCTCACGGGAACGAGTTCATCTTTCGCGCGCTGCGCCAGGCCGAGCGCCCCGACCTGCGCGACCGATACGGCATCGCCGACGGCGAGCCGGTCGTCCTCTTCTTCGGGAACCTCACGCCGAGCAAGGGCCTGCCCGAGCTGGTCGCCGCCTACGACCGCGCCGAGCGCCCGCCGGGCACGCGCCTGCTGGTGGTCGGCTTTCCGCACAAGGAGTTCGATCTCGACGGTCTCAGGCGGGAGATCGGCGCGCGGGGCCTCGACGAGGAGGTGATCGTGGACGCTCGGTACGTCCCGATCGAGGAGGTCGGCTGGCTCGTCGACCTCGCCACCGTCGTCGCGTTCCCGTACCGGACCGCAACCGCCAGCGGGGCCGTCCAGGTCGCCGCCGCGTTCTCGCGAGCGGCCGTGGTGACCGACGTCGGTGGCCTGCCGGACATGGTCGCCGACGGGCTCACCGGCCTCGTCGTGCCGCCGAACGACGAGGCCGCGCTCGCGGGCGCGCTCGGTGAGCTCCTGTCGGCGCCGGAGCGCGCGCGGCAGCTCGGTGCGAACGCCTACGAGCGGGCCGCGACCGAGTACTCGTGGGGCCGGGTCGCCGAGGCGGTGCTCGACGCATACGGCGGGCGCCCCGCGCCGCCCGCCTGAGCGGCTCGCTCAGGCGGCTCCCTGTCGACGGGCGAGCGGCGCCCACTCGCGCAGGCGCTTGAGATAGCCGGAGGCCTCGGGGACGAAGATCACGCACGCGACCGCGAACACGAGGAGCACGATCACCGGTCCCGCGAGCGCCGCGAACACCGCGGGCGTGGTCTGCGAGATCGCCACCGCCGCGAGCGCGGTCGGGATCCCGGTGAGCACCGCGGGCAGCAGCGAGGCCGCGATCGCGCGACGCCGCGTGTCGGTGATGCGGCAGACGATGTCCCACTTGATCACCGACTCGACGACCGCGAACACCACGAGGAACCAGGCGATCGCGGCGATGCCCTCCGGCGCGACGAACCAGAGGCCGGCGATCAGGACGATCAGGGAGGGAACACCGAGGACCCACTGCAGCCACGGCTTGCCGAGCGCGAGATACATGTCGCCGGCGAAGCCCGAGATCGTCAGGAGCGCGGCCGAGATGGCGAGCCCCGGCAGTGCCTCCGCGGCGGGCTCCCACTTGCCGCCGAAGTAGATGACGATGATGGGGGTGGCCATGCCGGCCAGGATCGCGACGATCGGTGTCGCGATCAGGGCTGAGATCTTGGTCGTTCCCAGGAAGCGCTCGCTCGCCGACTCTCCGGCCTCGCGCGAGCGCGAGTAGTAGGGGAACAGCGCCTGGGATGCGGTCTGCAGACCCTCCTCGAGCACGATCTCGGGGATGCGGTACGCGATCACGTAGAACCCGAGCACGGTCGCTCCGAGCAGGGAGCCGACGAGGAAGTAGTCGACGATCCCCGCGACGTAGGTGAGGAGCGCGATGAAGGACACGTTGGCCCCGTAGGTGATGAGGACCTTGGCTCGTCCGTCGAGGCCGAGGTCGAACCGGGGGCGGAAGGGGACGACGATCCAGAGCCCGGTGGTGCGAACCGCCTGGCCGGCGATCACGCCACCGACGAGCGCCCACACGCCGAAGCCCGAGAGGGCGAGCACGACCGCGAGCACGCCCTTGACGATCCCGCCGCAGAACTCGGGCAGGAACCGCTTGCGGAAGTCCATCTCGCGCTTGAGCAGGTTCTCGTGGGTCAGCCCGAGCGCGCGCAGCAGCAGAACCGGGATGAGGGCCCGGAACACCCAGGTCGCGTTCGGGTCGTCGGAGAGGATGTCGGCGATCGGCGGGGCGAGGAACCAGAACGCGATCGACAGCAGCAGGATGCTGATGTTGTTCAGCGTGAAGACGACCGACCGGCTCTTCATCGCCTTCTCGCGATCGAGCCAGACCAGCGCGGCGCCGACACCTAGGTCGGCGGCCTCGGCCAGGCCCAGGATCGCCAGCGCGAAGGCGACCAGCGCGAAGTCGTCCGGCGTCAGGAGCCGCGCCAGGATCAGCGTCGCCCCGAAGAAGATGAGCTTGCCGGTGTACTTCGAGACGTAGAGCCAGATCAGCCCGCTGCGCAGCCGACGGGTGAGCCCGGGGTCGGGCTCCTCGGGGCCCACCTCCATGGTGGTCTCCTCGACCGCGTGGTGGCTCGAGCTCATCGGTGGCGTTTCCGCGTTCTCATCGGCGTCTCAGGAGCTTTGCAGGGCTCCGGGCCCAGGCCGCGTCGGCCCTGACCGGTGCCCCGTCGGCATGACCGCCCGCTCCGGGTTCTGTCTTCGGCACCGGCGGCCGGCTCCAGGAGCGCTCGCGGACGCTGAGAGGGTGGCCGGTCGCCGTGTGGTCGGGCGACACAGGGTCTCACGGGTTCTCGCTTGGGGCCCCGATCCCTGGCGCGGGCGCCCCCGGGCGTCTACGCGCGCTCGCCGAGGCGCTCCCCGACGACGGCTCCGATCTTCCGTGCCACCACGTCCCAGGTGAACCGCTCGAGGAACCGCTCACGTCCGGCGCGCCCCATCTCGGCCGCCCGCTGCGGGTCGTCGGCGATCTCGCACAGGCGCTCGGCCAGGTCGGCCGCGTCCGCCGGGCGGCTGAGCAGGCCCGTGCGCCCCTCGTCGATGATCTCGGGCATGGCGCAGGCTCGGGCGCCGATGCATGGCAGCGCCCGGCTCATGCCCTCGAGCAGCGCCCACCCGAACGGCTCGAAGACCGAGGGCAGCACGAACGCGGTCGCGTCGCGGTAGAGCCGGGCCATCTGCGCGTCCCCGTCCGGTGAGCTGCGCGAGATGTAGCCGAAGCAGCGGACGCCCGGCGGTGCCGAGAACGGGGGTGGCCCCACGATCCACAGCTCGGCGTCCGGGTGGCGACGTCGCGTGATCGCGAAGGCCTCGAGCAGGGTCGGGCCACCCTTGCGGACGAAGTTCTTGCCCGTGAAGAGGAACCGCGGCGGGCTGTCCGATCGATCGGGGATGTCGCCGGGGACGTCCTCGAAGTTCGCGCCGGCGCCGACGGTGACCACCTTCCCGGGGTCCTGACCGAAGTCCTCGATGAACGACGCGCGCAGCCAGTCGGACATCGCGAAGATCACGTCGATGCCGTCGTAGACCGCTCGCTGCGCCGCCATCGCGCGCTTCGTGCTCCTCGCCCCGGGATCGAGCACCCGGTCGGGCCGGCGCAGGAACACGCCGAGGTTGCCGTCGTGGTAGCTCGTCCGCATCAGCGATCGGACCCGAGGGAGTCGGTCCAACCGGTAGTAGGCCCCGACCTGGAGCGTCGCGTCGATCTGCGAGAACAGCCGGCGGCCACGCGCGTACGCGGCGAGGGAGGCGGCGACGCGCGTGGGCGCTCCGACCGTGTAGCGCGCCATCCAGCGCTCCCGGGAACGGTCGACCGCGATCGCCTTCAGGGCAGCGTCGACCGGCTTCGGCGGCCGGCCGTTGATCGCGCCGGCGAGGACGCCGGCGCGCTCGAGGGCGCGCGACAGGTAGTAGCTCCCGCTCGACCACGTCCTGCGGTCGTAGGGCTCGCCCCAGAAGATCGCCGCCATCCGCGGTGCGGGGAGATCGGGGTGCGTGGTGTCGGGGGTGCTGATCGCGACCTCGGCGGGAAGCGGCGTGTCGTCGGCTCGAGATGTCACGGTTCGGACGCGGATCCTAGGGAAGCCGCGGACGGGCAGCTCGGGCCCGGCGTGAGCGGGCTACCATCGCGCCGGTGCGCCTTCTCATGATGCTCACGACCCTCCAGACGGGAGGGGCCGAGCGCAACATCGTCCAGCTGGTCCCACACCTTCGCGATCTCGGCGTCGAGGTCACCGTGGGGACGATGACCTCCGCGGCCGACAGCCCCCTCGCGGCCGATCTGGCGGCCACCCGAACCCGGCGGGTCGACTTCCGGGGCGGCCGCCTCGCCGACGTGTGGGCGCTCGAGCGCTTCGTCCGGTTCTGCCGGTCCGAGCGCTTCGACGTGATCCACGCGCAGGACCAGTACACGATCGTCTCGACCGCGCTGGCGCGGCCGGCGCTCGGGACTCCGACCGTCATGACCCGCCACGTCCTGGTGGAGCCCGCCGACACCCGCAGGGAGGCGGTGAGGGCTCGCTGTGCGCTCGTGTCCGCACGATTCGGCTTCGACCGCGTGATCACGGTCTCGGACGCCGTGCGGGTGGCCCTGGAGCGAAGCGGGGTTCGGCCCGAGCGCCTCCGGACGGTCCACAACGGGATCGCGATCGAGGCGTTCGAGGCCGCCGGCTCGAGGCGCGCCGAGGTGCGCCGATCGCTCGGCTGGGGGGACGACCCGATCGTGCTGATGGTCGCCGTCCTGCGGAGGGGCAAAGGCCACGACGTGCTCTTCTCGGCGGTCCCGACGATTCGCGCATCCGTGCCGAACGCCCGATTCGTCCTCGTCGGCGAGGGCGAGCTCGGCCGGGAGCTGCGGTCGGACGCGGCACCGCTCGGCGAGGCGGTGGAGTTCCTCGGCGAGCGCTGGGACGTCCCCGACCTGATGGCGGCGGCCGACCTGATCGTGCTGCCCTCGTGGGCCGAGGCGCTCCCGAACGTGCTCCTGGAGGCCGGGGCCGCGGGCCGGGCGGCCGTCTCGACGGATGCCGGGGGCGCCGCCGAGATCGTCCGGGACGGTGAGACCGGCTACATCGTCCCCATCGGTGCCCCCGAGCCGCTGGCCACCCGAATCGTGGAGCTCCTGGAGCATCCGGACCGGCGCGCGGAGATGGGCGAGGCGGCTCGCGCTCGCGTGCGCGCCGAGTTCACCTTCGCGGCGCAGGCCCGGCGCACGGTCGAGATCTACGAGCAGGTTCGCGAAGGCGACATCCCGCCGCGTCCGTGAGACCGATGAGGCCGGGATCGCATCAGGTAGCCCCGAGATGTGCCGAGGACCGGTTGGCACGGCGGGCGGGCCGGATGCGATCGGGCCGCAGCAAACGGAGTGGAGGCACGAGGTGGGCGTGATCGGATCTGTCGCCGAGGCGGTCACACGACGAACGTTCGAGGTCAGCGCCGCCGGCGCTGCGTGGATCCTCGTCGGCTATCCGCTGTTCGTGGCGGCACAGCCGCGCCGGGGCTCTCGCGTCGACGGTGAGGCGCGGATGGTCTCGATCGTCGTCGCCGGACTGAACGAGCGCGAGGTCCTGGCCGAGAAGCTGCGCCGGCTCGATGACCTCGAGTACCCGGCCGATCGCCTGGACGTGCTGGTCGCCGTCGATCAGGACCACGAGACCGCCGAGCTGGCCCGCGCCGCCGCGCCCCGCGCGCGCGTGTTCTTCCAGGAGGAGCGGGGCGGGAAGATCAGCGCGATCCACCGGATCCTCGGCGAGACGCGCGGCGAGATCGTCGTGTTCACCGACGCCAACAACATCCTCGAGCCTCAGAGCATCGCTGCGACCGCTCGCCACTTCGCCGACCCCGAGGTCGCCGTCGTCGTCGGTCGCCGCGGCGAGCAGCAGAGCGCATACGATCGCTACGAGGATCTCCTGCGACGACTCGAGACGCGGTCCGGCAGCGTGGCGGCCGCCAACGGCGAGTTCATCGCCGTCCGCCGCGACCGCCTCCCGGACGAGCTGGAAGGGGGCGTCGTGAACGACGACTTCTGGCTGTTCTGTCGCGCGCTCGAGCGGGGTGGCCGGGCGATCTACGAGCCGCAGGCGGGCTCGGTCGAGGAGGCGCTCGGCATCCCCGCCGAGATGGAGCGACGGGCCCGTATGGGCGCCGGCCGTGTCAGCGCGGTGCGCGAGGTCAGGCGTCTGCCCCCCGGCCTGGGATTCCGTGTCGTCTCCCACAAGTTCGGTCGGCTGCTGCTCCCGCCGTTCCTGCTGGGCGCCTTCGTCAGCTCGCTGGCGCTCGCGCGGCGACCCGGCTACCGGCTCGCCTTCCTGGCCCAAGCGGCCGTCTACGGGGCGGGAGTCCTGAGCGCTCTCGGGGTTCGTGGCCCCGGCAAGCTCGACATGCCCCTGCGGGCCTGCCGCCAGTTCCTGATCGGGAACATCGCGGTCGGTCGCGGGCTGCTGCGCGGCCTCCGCGGCCGCCAGACCAGCCTCTGGACCCCCGTGCGCTGATCCGCCCGCGCGCGCGTCGGTCGGTCAGGCGCGGCTCTCGGCGGGTGTCGCCTGCCAGTCGTCTGTCGGGGCCGGCTCGTCCGCCTGGGACTCCTGCCGCTGCGCAAGGGCTCCGACACCGCCGACCAGGCCGAGCGCGAGCCACAGGTAGGCCGGAAACGCCAGATGCAGGAACAGGGCCGCGACGGCGTACCCGGTCAGCCCCGCCGCCACCGCCGCCGCGGCGCCGCGCTCGGGCCTGCCCATCGCCGCGAAGCGGCTCCGCGCGCGCCACGCCACGACGAGCCCGACCACGAACAGGGCGATGAACGCGGCGAGCCCGGGTATGCCGGTCTCGGCCGCGATTCCCAGATAGGCGCTGTGGGGCTCGCGGACCGGGCGTTCGTCGAGCCCGACCTCGAGGGCGTACTCCTGATATCGGTTGAGGTACTGGTCGACGCCGATCCCGGTGATCGGCTCGTCGGCCAGCATCTTCAGCGAGACGATCTGCTCGCTGACCCGGCCCCGGATCGAGGGGTCGGTTGTCTCGCGCGGGTTGGTGATCTCGGTGAGCTGCTCGACGCGCTCCGTCGCACCCGAGACCGAGATTCCGATCGCGACCACGATCGGGAGCGCGAGCAGCAGCATTCGCCAGCGGCCGCGCAGCTCGAGGGCGCCCAGTACGAACAGCGCCAGGAAGAGCGCGATGAAGCCGCCGCGAGACTGGGTCAGGAGCAGACCTCCGGTCATCGCCAGCGCCGACGCCCCTCCGGCCAGCCGAACCGACAGCCTGGGGCCCCGCAGCGCGACCCAGATCGCCAGCGGGATCGCGAGCGCGAGGGTCTGCGCGTAGAAGTTCGGGTCCGCGATGGGACCACTCGCGCGAGTCTCGTCGGGCACGATCCCGCCGCGTTGGATCGCGGCGAGCTGCTCCGTGGTGAACAGCGGCTCCGGCGCGAACCCGAAGAACGTGCTGTCGATGCCCACCACCAGACGCGCGAAGGCGAGCAGGCTGGCGATTCCACCTGCGATCGAGATCCCGAGGAGAACCCAGATCAGGGCCCCGCACCGGGCGATCGCCCAGGAGAGGACGAAGACCAGCAGGACCGCGAACATCATCTCCTGCGCCACGTCGACCGGGCTCGTGCTTCCCGGGACGGTGAGCGCGGTGAAGAGGCGGCTCGCCGCGAAGATCCCGAGGACGCCGTACAGCCAGGGAACGGCCCGAACGACCTCGAGGGCGCGCCGATCGAAGAGCACGCCGATCGCGACGAGCAGCGTCACGCCCTTCTCGATGTTCGGGAGGCTCGCCTGCTCCTGCAGCACCAGGCCGGCGTTCGCCATCACCAGCGCGGCGAGGAGCGCGGTGCCTGGCCGCGGGTACAGCACGATCGCGAGCGCGACCGCCGGGGCGACCAGCAACACCAGCGCGGCTGCCGGGCTCGGTGCCCCCGCCGCGACCCAGCCCGCCGCCGCGCCGACGAGGGCGGCGCCGACGAGGGCGACGCCGCCGATCAGCCCGATCGTGATCGGGTCGGACAGCCTGCGCGTCGCCATCAGCGGTGCCGCGCGGGAGGATGGAGAGTGGGCACGGACATCGTGCGCGAGGCCCCCCGGTCGGTCAGGCGCTCAGCGCATCGACGTCGGCACGCCCGACTCGCCCCGTGAGGAGCGAGCGGGCTCGTCCGGCATCCGTTCCGGTGGCTTCCTCGGCGCCTTGCCCCCGGGGCGCTCGCCGATGGCGGGGAGGCGGCCGAGCGCGACGTACACCAGTGCCCCGATCACGAGGGCCGCCAGCAGCGCGCCGGCGTAGAGCAGGATCGGTGACGCTCCGGCGATCTCGCCGTTGCCTTCCGCGGACTCGACGACCTGCGTGCCGAACGCCGCGGAGAACCCGCCGAGGTCGGGGTCGAACTCGGCGATGGCGTCCGCGACCTGCTCGGCCAGCTGCTCGTCGTCCGCAACCGCCTGGATGCGAACGATCGACGTCCCCGCCACGGGGGTGGATGTCACCTCGACGTCACTCGCGTCGACCGGGGGCTCGAGCCGCGCGGTCGCCGCGTCTCGGGTCTGGTCTGTCCCCAGCACCAGGGCGTACGTGTCCACGATGGTCCCGCGACCGATCGTGTCGGCCGCCTCGACGGGGCGCTGGTCGTCCGTGTCCAACGGAACGACCGCGATTTCGGCCTCGGCGCTGTAGCTCGTCGGACGGATGGTGAGCGTGATGGCCGCCGCGATGAACACGACCGCCACGACCCCGGCGCTAATGAGCAGACGCCGCATCTACATGCCTCCTTTGCGACCGCGATGCCCTTGCGATCCTTCGCTGTGGGCCGGCCGGTCGCCGCCCGGCACCGATCCGAGGGTAGCGAAACGGTGGTCGGCCGTTCGTCCAGTCCGGCCTCGGCCTGTGACGAGATCACCGCTGCTCGAGGCCTCGGCCAGCGGGTCACGTCTGCGTGACATCGGTTGCACGCTGGATACGTTCGCCCCAAACGCTCAAGGACCTTGGATGGTTGGCCGATAGACTGATGCTTCCCCTCAGCCGGCCACGATCCCGGGACGGGTGGGGCGCACGCACTGTCCTTCGCCGCCCCGGCGAACTGGACCGACGGTCCCGACTTCTGGCTAGTGCACAGTTCGTTCCGAACCTCCTAGAAATGGGCTTGCCAACGTCATGAGCATCGCAAGGAAGCCAATGGGTCCAAGCAGGATGAACGATCGGGCGCGATCGCTGCTCGCGAGTCTTCCGGAGCTCAAGGATGCGCTCCCGGTCTTCGCGGTCGAGCTGGCGCGTGCGCGCCGCTACGACCGACCGCTCAGCGTCATCTCGGCGCCGGTGTTGGCCCTCGACCCGGAGCAGGTCCCGCTGCGCGTGACCGACGTGGCCGCCAAGACCACCGACGGCCGCGTCATCGCGCTCCTGATCGAGACGGACAACGACGAGGCCGACGCGCTGGCCGAGCGAGTCCTCCGAGGCGACACGCGCGCCGACGTCCGGACCGCGACCTTCGGGAAGGACGCGCTCACCCTCGACGACCTGCTGTCGGCGGTCGAGTAGCGATGGCGACGACGCCAGGGTGGGGATCGGTTCCCGAGCCGGGCGAGCGCTCGTCGCCCGAGCAGGATTCCGGGCTGGCCAAGATCGTCAGGACGCACCCCCATCTGGCGATGGTCGGGCGCAACACCCCTCACGTGCCGAACCCCAAGTACGGCAGGGTCAAGCGCTTCGTCGACCTCGCGGTCACGGTCCCCGCGGTGATCCTGCTGTCACCGCTGTTCATCGCCGCCGCCGCCGCGATCTACCTGACCGACGGGCGGCCGATCTTCTTCACCCAGCTCCGAACCGGCAAGGACGGCAAGCGCTTCAAGATCTACAAGTTCCGCACGATGGTCCGCGACGCCGAGGAGCGTAAGCAGGAGCTCTGGGCGATGAGCGAGGTCTCGTGGCCGGACTTCAAGATCAAGCGTGACCCGCGCATCACGTCCGTGGGCCGGGTGCTGCGCCCGACCTACCTCGACGAGCTGCCCCAGCTGCTCAACGTCGTCAAGGGCGACATGAGCCTCGTGGGGCCGCGTCCGACGTTCTTCGAGCCGGGCGTGTACGAGACCTGGCAGACGGCCCGGCTCGACGTGAAGCCCGGGATCACCGGCCTCTGGCAGATCGATCGCGACAAGGAAGAGCGCAGCTTCGACGGCCGGGCGCGGATGGACATTCGGTACGCGCGCCGCCGCTCGCTGCGCCAGGACCTCTGGCTGATGGCGCGCACGCTGCCGAGCGTGCTCCGCCGCAAGGGCGCCTGACTCCGGGCGCCGGCCGGCGCCCCTGCGTCAGTAGCGCCCGCCGCCGGCCGCCGCGCGGGCGACCAGCCGATCCCACGGGAGCCCGTCGGTCGCCGACCGCGGGCCGAACCCGTCCTGGTCCGTCCCCTGCCCGCGGATGATCCAGCCGTAGTTGCCGAACGACTCCTCGACGCCGGCCCGGCTCCACTGCGCCGAGGTGTCGTTCTCCATCGTGAGCACGAGCTTTGGCGCGCCGTCGGCGGCGTACATGCCGTGCCGGCGAATGGCATGGCAGATCATGCGCAGGAAGCGCGTCGCGCCCGCCGCGTTCGGCCCGCCTGCGGGGACCGTGCGCGCGTCGCACTCGGCGGCGGTCACGTTCAGGTAGAAGCGCGTGCCCATCGGGACCCCGCCGGAGCCGCTCTGGTCCGAGCGGGTCGCGGGGAAGCGGTGCCGGCCGTCGATGAAGTCGGCGGCGAACCGCAGCGCGTGGTCGATCCGGCCGCGCCGTACGTCCTCGGGTCGGATCATCCCGTTCAGGTAGCTCAGCCCCGAGCCGACGCCGTTGCCGACGAAGGGGCGCCCGTCGCCCCTCGGCCCGTATCGAAAGAGCCCGCCTGACGACGCGAACACCGTGCGGCTCGCGTGGTCGACCTCGGCCTGCCAGAACCGGGCCTCGGTGCGGTGGACCGGATCGAGCACGATGAGGGGATGGTCGGCGCCGCCGCCCGCCGTCGCCCCCGCGGGGACGCGAACACGGCGGCCGCTCATCGCGCTCGAGAACCGGGTCAGCCGGATCGTGTACCGCGGGTCCCGTGGCGTCGCCTCGTACACCGGGGGCGTCTCGTCGCCCGCGGTCATCGAGGGTCGCGAGGAGCGGTAGCTGTCGAGCAGCGCGGCGACGAACTGGCGCGAGCGGGGATCCGTCGGGAAGGGGCTCGGGCGCTCCTCGTAGAGCCAGTCCGCCGCGCCGTAGGGTCGGCTCTCCCAGTCTCGGATCCCCTGGGAGCCACCCGAGGTCGGCGCCGGTCGCAGCTCGACCTGGTCGATCTGGGTGCGCGACCCGCCGGCGACCGTCAGCGTGAGAACCAGCGTCCGCGCGTTGCGGCTCGGCGTCACGAGTCGCGACACCGCGCGGAACGCCGGGGTCGTCCTCGCCGACGTCCGGACGGATCGGATCAGCGCCCCCGCGCGGTCACGTTCCTCGATCCGCAGCACGATCGGCGCGCCGCGCGATCCCGCCCCTCGGGACCGGACCGACGCCCTCGCCAGGTAGCGCCGCTGTGAGCCCGTGCCGGTGCGCGGGCCCATCACGCGCACCGGCGTCGAGCGAGCGGTCGACGTGAGGGCGAGCACCCAGTTGCCGTCCGGTGCAGCGGCCGATCGCTGCCGCTGCGCCCGCGCGCCGGTCACCCGGGTGCCGTCGAGATCCGCCTCGAAGGAGGCCTTGGCGGCCGACGGCTGGCTGGCCGCCTCATCGGCATGGGCCAAGATCCCGAGCGAGGCGACGACCGCCCCCAGCAGCAGCGGAGCCGGCCGAGCGAGTCGGCGTGTGATCCTCATCGATCCCCTCCGGCATGTCCGGGTGCCCGTACGGGCACCGAACGGCGCCAAGACCCTAGGCGGCGCGGGCGCGGGCGTTGGTTAGGGAGCGTGGATTTCTCTGTGAGGGGCCTGTGAGGCCCGTCCGGGCCACGCTGGCCGATCGGCCGGCCTGTCGAGCGCCGGGCGACCGACTCGGCCTAGTAGTTGTAGCCCTCGCCCGTGTCGGCCCTGGCCACGAAGCGGTCCCAGGGAAGCCCGTCGGTGGGGTTGCGGGGGCCCAGGCCGTCGACGCTGGTGTGCTGGTCCCGGAGGATCCACCCGTAGTTGCCGAAGAGCTCCTCGACTCCGACGTCGCTCCAGTTGGCGGTGGCGTCGTTCTCCATCGTGAAGACGATGAGGGGGGCGCCGTCGGCGGCGTACATGCCGTGCTCGCGCAGGGCGTGGCAGATCATGCGCAGGAAGCTGGTGGCGCCGACCGCGTTGGGGCCCGTTCCCGGGACGGTCCGCGCGTCGCACTCGGCGGCGCTCACGTCCAGGTAGAAGCGGCTTCCCATCGGAACCGGCGAGTTGCCCCACTGGTCCGACCCGGTTGCCGGGAATCGGTTGTCGCCGTTGATGAAGTCGGCGGCGAAGCGAAGCGCGTGGTCGATCCGCCCGCGCTGGACGTCCTCGGGTCGAATCATCCCGTTCATGTAGCTGAGGCCGGAGCCGACCCCGTTGCCGAGGAACGGAAGCCCGTCGCCGTTGGGGCCGTAGTCGAAGAGCCCGCCCGAGCTGGCGCGAACGGTGCGGCTGCCGTGATCCACGGTGGCCTGCCAGAAGCGGGCCTCTGTGTGGCTGCTGCTGTCGAGCACGATCAGCGGGTGGTCGGCGCCGGTTCCGGTCTGCGCGTGGGCCGGCAGTCGGACCTGGGCGCCGTCCAGCTGGTGCCCTTTGCCCTTGATGTCGATCGTGTAGAGCGGATCGGCCGCGGTCGACTCGTAGATCGGCGGCGTCTCGCCCGTCGCCGTCATCACCGGCCGCGAGCTCGAGTAGCTCGACCACATCGCGGCGACCATCGCGTTCGAGTTCGGATCGACCGGGAACGGCTCGGGTCGGGGCGAGTACAGCCAGTCGGCCTGACCGTATGGGCGGTTCTCCCAGGTCACCGGCGGAGGGGGTCCGGGGCTCGTGGCGGGCGGCGGATCGGGGCTGGGCGGCGGAGGGGTCGCCTGCGGTGCGGGGGGAGCGGCGCTCGGGGCCGGTGCATCGGCCCCAGTCTGCTCGCTCGACGCCGCCGCTTGGGTCTGCTTGGCCGGCGTGCGCGAGGCGCTCGAGCCCGAGAGCGAGACCGGCACGACGCGAACGGCGTCGAGCGCGAAGCGGTCGCCGCGCTGGCCCGACGGGCTCGCCACCAGCACCTCGAGGGTTCCACCCTTCGGCACGGACACGACCGCGTTCACGGGCCTGAACGTGCGGGTCAGCCTCGTCCTGCTCGCACGCGTCCTCACCCGCTTGCCGCTCGCGTTGCGGACGACCGGGCGCAGCCGCAGCGCGTCACCGATCGACCGGCCGCGTCCCCGCGCCAGAAGCGAGACACGGTACTTCCCTGCCGCGAGGCGTGGCGTCTGGTTGCTGCGAAGTGAGTAGCCGCGCTTGCGGGACCCGTCGTGGCGGACGAGCGCGACGAACTGCTTGTCGGGAGCGTCCGCGAGGCGGCGGGTGGTCAGCCGCGCGCGACGTCCGGTCCAGTCCCGGGCACCGGCCTCGAACGAGTCCCGCAGGACTGGCTTCGGCGACTGCGCCCGGCCCCGCACGACCTCGACGCCGTCAACCTGGAAGGCGCCACGAGAGTTGGCGTGACCGATGACCAGATCGATGCTGCCTCCGGCGACCTCGACATCCGCCGAGACGTCGACCTTGGAGAACTGTGTGCCGAGGCGCACGGAGCGCGACCACGCCTGGACGAACGCGCCGGACTGGGTCCGCTGACGGAGCCGCACGACCGCGCGCCGACCGACGGAGCCGGGTCGTGCGGCGCGAACCGACGCGGTCGCCGTGACGCGCTCGCGGCTCGTGAGCCGGCTGACAGTGGGTCGCGTCGAGGTGAGGGCGAACGGGCGGGCTCGGTCGCCGCGAACCTCGGCGAGGCGGGCACCATCCGGCGCGTCGCTCGTCTGGACGACGTCCACCTGGGAGTCGAGGCCGCGCCATCCGCTCGAGCCCTTCTCGAACGAGCCGTTCTCGACGCCGGTTGCCTGGATGGCCGCCGGGCCGAGCGCCATGCCCAGGCCAGCGAGCGTCGCGATGATTGCGGTGTGGCTGCGTCCTGCAGCTCGGAGCACGATCCACGAGTCCTTTCGTGGTCTGACGCGGTCTGTCAGTAGACGTATCGGCCGCTCTCAAAGCGGCTTGACCGCTGATGCGCACTTTTTGACGATCCCACCGTGAGCGCGTTCTGTACCGTCCCGATCTCCGCGCGAAGCGACCCGTCGGGAGGGCTGTGAAGAGGCGTAGGCGACTGGCGGCGATCGGCGGCTCGCTGGGTGCGCCGAGGGTCCTCGACGTGCTGCAGGGCCCCGCCCGGCTCACCGCGCTGGCATACCACCGCATCGACCAGCTGCCGGGTGCGTCCTACGAGTGGGACCCGGGGATGGTGAGCGCCTCACCCGAGGAGTTCGAGTGGCAGCTCGACTACGTGCGGCGCCGGTTCTCGGTCATCTCGATCGACGACCTGGCCGCGTTCGTCACCGGGAGAGGCTCGCTGCCGCCGCGTCCGGCGCTGATCACGTTCGACGACGGCTACCGGGACAACTACACCAACGCCCTCCCCGCGCTGCGCGAGCGCGGCCTACCCGCGGTCATCTTCCTCCTGACCGGTGCGATGGGGCAGTCGGCGCCGCAGTGGTGGGACCTCTGCAGCCACGCGTTCGCGCACGCGCCGAGCGCCCGCCTCGAGCTCCCGCTGATCGGAGAGCGCAACCTGATCGACCCGGAGGAGCGCAACGCGACGCAGCACGAGTTCAAGGGGCGCCTGAAGCAGCTGCACCCCGACGAGCGCGACCGGTACCTCGCCGACCTGCTCGACGTCCTCGGGGTGGCGCCCGGTGTCGATGGGCCGGCGTTCATGTCGTGGGACGAGGCTCGCGAGTGCGCCGCGGCGGGGGTGTCGTGTCAGGGGCACACGGTGAGCCACCCGATCCTGAGCCGTGTCCCGCTCGATGCCGCCGAGTCCGAGATCACGGAGTCGATGCGCGTCGTGAGCGCCGAGGTCGGCCAACCCACACTGGCGTTCGCGTACCCGAACGGCCTCGAGGAGGACATCACCCCGGGCGTGGTCGCCGCCACCCGGGATTCCGGCGCCAAGGTGGCGTTCATGCTCGACGGCGGCCCGGCGGGCCTCACGCAGGTCGGGCGCGAGCCGTACACGATCGCCCGGGTCCCGATTCAGGCGAACGACGTCCGTGGCGCATTCGCCGCGCGCGTGATGGGCGCCCAGACCGCCTATGACCGCACGGTCGCCTCGGTCCGCCGCGTCCGCGATCGGTTGCCGTGCTCGTCCCGATGACGGGCGCCGGCGGCGGCCCCGGGTCCTCGAGCCGGTCCCGCTCGGCGCGCGAGGCGAGCTACTGGGACGTGGCGTACGACGCCGACCTGCGCCGGCGCGAGCTCAAGTACTACGCGATCCAGGGCAAGCGGCGCGCCCACTACCTCGCGGCCCTGACCGAGGCGAGCGGCCCGGGCGCGCGGGCCCTCGAGCTCGGCTGCGCCAAGGGGCATGACGCACTGACACTGGCGGCGGCCGGCGTCGACGTCGTGGGGCTCGACGTGAGCGCCGTCGCCGTCGAGGAGGCGCGGGCAGCGGCGAGCGAGCGGGGACTCGCCGAGCGCGCGCGGTTCGAGGTCGCGGATGCCCAGGAGCTGCCGTTCGGGGACGGCACGTTCGATCTCGTCTTCGCCTCGGGCACGATCCATCATCTGGACGTGCGGGCCACCTACGCCGAGATCGCCCGCGTGCAGGCTCCGGGGGGCACGTGCGTGCTCACCGAGCCGCTGGCCGGCAATCCGCTGATCGACCTGTACCGGCGGCTGACGCCGAGCGCGCGGACCGAGGATGAGCGCCCGCTGACGCACGATGATCTCCTGGCCGCGCGGACGTTCTGGCGCGAGGTCCGGGTCGCGTGGTTCCACCTGGCGAGCATCGCCGCGGTTCCCCTGCGGCGGACCCCGGTCTTCGACCCGCTCCTCGGAGCGCTCGAGCACCTCGACGGGGCGCTCTTTCGCAGCGTTCCGCCCAGCCGGCGCTGGGCGTGGTACGCGACGCTCGTTCTGCGCGGTCCGCGTCCCGCGGGCGCCGAGCGCCGCGAGCTCGGTCAGCCCTCCCGGGGGCTCGACCAGCGCGCCGACTGACCGCCGAGGAGCGCGCGCGAGATCCCGCGCAGGGTCGCCAGATTGCCGAGCAGGAACTGGCGAGCGGCCCGCCCGCCGGGGACGGCGCCGGCGGCGCTCGGCCCGGCCGCGACGCCGAGCCCGCCGAGTGCGTAGAAGACGGCCTGGCTGACCAGGAGCGCCCGGTAGCGGCGCCGCCGGCGCAGCCGAACGCAGGCGCCGAGCAGCCCGATGAGGAAGGCCGGTAGCAGCACCCGTCCGTACTTGTGGGACGCGAGGCGGACCGCGAACGCCGGTGGCACTCGCGCCAGCTCGGGTGCGCTTGCGACCAGGCCCGCCATCATCCGGGCGCGACGCTCCATCTCGCCGGAGGTGGAGTGCGGCGACTCCACGGACCTCGCCGCCGGCTCGAACACGACCCGCCAGCCGCTCTCGACGAGGCGGCAGAGCAGCCAGAAGTCGTCATTCACGATGCGCTCGGGGCTGGCCGGCGCCTCCGGGAACGCCTCGGCCCGCACCGCGAACAGCTCGCCGGCCGCGCCGGCGACGCTTCCGCTGCGGGCCTCGAGGGTGCGAATGCGCGCCTCGTACCGCTCGTAGCTGTCCCCCTGGGTCCGGTCGCCGGTGACTCCCCCGATGCTCGGGTCCTCGAAATGGCGGACGAGGGCGGTGATCGCCTCGGGCGAGACGGCGTTGTCGGCGTCGGTCAGAAGGAGCACGTCGCCGCGCGCGGCTGCGGCTCCCTCGAGCAGCGCAGCGAGCTTTCCTCGCCGCTCGGTCGAGAAGCGCACCTCGGCGTCCGGGCGCGCTGCGCGCGCCGCCTCGGCGGTCCGCTCGTCCTCGTCGACGACGACGATCAGCTCGAGCAGCTCCGGCGGGTAGTCCAGTCGCTCGAGCGAACGGAGCTTGGTCGCGAGCGCGTCACGCTCGCGGTACGCCGGCACGACGATCGACACGACCGGCGCACGGTCGGCGGTCCGCCAGGGGCGGGCCGGCAGGGCGGCGAGGGCCAACGGATAGCCCACCAGCACCCAGCCGGTCCCCGCCGCGCTCAGCCAGAAGAGCGCCCGCGCGGCGGGCGATTCACGATCGATCGTGCCGGGGGAGCCCATCGGCTCCAATGATGACCGCTCAGACCATCCCGCGGACGATCTCGGCGACCTCGGTCGGGTTGGTCCCGACCTTCACGCCGCGGGCCTCGAGGGCCTCCTTCTTGCCCTGCGCCGTTCCGGACGAGCCGGTGATGATCGCGCCGGCGTGGCCCATCTGCTTTCCGGGGGGCGCCTCGAAGCCGGCGATGTACGCCACGACCGGGGTCGACATGTTCGCGGCGATGAAGTCAGCGGCCTTCTCCTCCTCGGCGCCCCCGATCTCGCCGACCATCACGACCAGGTCGGTCTCGGGATCCGCCTCGAACCGCTCGAGCACGTCGATGAACGAGCTGCCGACGATCGGGTCACCCCCGATGCCGACGACCGTGCTCTGGCCGATTCCCATGTCGGCCAGCTCCTTGGAGATCTGGTACGTCAGGGTGCCGGACCGCGAGACGAGGCCGACCCGCCCGGGCGTGAAGACCTCGGTCGGCATGATCCCCACCGTCGCCTTGCCCGGGCTGATGACCCCGGGGCAGTTCGGGCCGACCAGGACCTGCTGACCGCGCTTCAGGTGGGTGTAGACGCGGAGCATGTCGTGGGCCGGGATCCCCTCGGTGATGCAGGCGATCAGCTCGACTCCCGAGTCGATCGCCTCGTACAGGGCGTCGGTCGCAAAGCGGGGCGGCACGAAGACCATCGCGGTGTTGGCGTCCGTCTGCTCCACTGCGTCGCGGACCGTGTTGAACACCGGAATGCCCTCCACGTCCTGACCGGCCTTGCCGGGCGTGACACCGGCGACGACCTGCGTCCCGTAGGCCTTGTTGCGCGTGGCGTGAAAGGCGCCCTCCCGGCCCGTAATGCCCTGGACGACCAGTCGGGTGCTCTCGTCGACGAGGATGCTCATGCGGACTGGACCTCCTTGGCGAGCCCGACGACACGCTCGGCGGCCGAGAGCATCGTCTGCTCGACGACGACGTTGGACGGGGCCTTCTGGGAGAGCAGCTCCAGGCCCTCGGCCTGGTTGGTGCCGTCGAGTCGCACGACGATGGGCAGGGTCGCGCCGATGCGATCGAGCGCCGTGATCATCCCCTGGGCGACCTCGTCGCACCGGGTGATGCCGCCGAAGATGTTCACCAGGAGCGCGTTCACCTTGGGGTCGGAGAGGAGCACGTCGAGCGCGGCCTCCACCTCCTCGGCCTTCGAGCCGCCACCGGCGTCCAGGAAGTTCGCGGGGCGCCCACCGGCGAGGGCGACGACGTCGAGCGTGCTCATGACCAGCCCGGCGCCGTTGCCGAGGATCCCGACGTCGCCGTCGAGCTTCACGTAGGTCACGCCCTTCTCGTGCGCCATGCGCTCCTGGGGGTCCGTCGTGACCGAGTGCTGCAGCTCGGCGATGTCCGGGTGCCGATAGAGCGCGTTGTTGTCGATGGTCACCTTGGCGTCGAGCGCGATGACGTCCCCGCCCTTGGTGAGGATCAGCGGGTTGATCTCGAGCAGGCTCGCGTCGGTCGCGACGAACGCGGCGTAGAGCTTCTCGAGGATGGCCACCACGCCCTTCATCGCCTCGGGGTCGATCCCGGCGGTGAAGGTGAGCCAGCGGGCATCGTGCGGCTGGAGTCCCACCAGCGGGTCGACGTGGAGTCGTGCCAGCTTCTCGGGCTGGCTCGCGGCGACCTCCTCGATGTCGACGCCACCGACGGCCGACAGCATCACGAGCGGCTTCTTCTCGCCCCGGTCGAGCGTGACCGACGCGTAGTACTCCTTCTCGATCTCGGACGCGGACTCGATCCACACCGTGTTGACCGTGTGACCCTTGATGTCCATGCCGAGGATCTCGGATGCGCGGTCGTGGGCCTCCTCGGGGTTGGCGGCGAGCTTGATGCCGCCGGCCTTGCCGCGCCCGCCCACCTGCACCTGCGCCTTGACGACGACGGGGCCGTCGATGCCCTCTGCCGCCCCCTTGGCCGCCGCCGGCGTCTCGGCGACTTCCCCGCTCGGCACGGGGATCCCGTGCGCGGCGAAGAGCTGCTTGCCCTGATACTCGAACAGATCCAACGCGTCGTCCTCTGTTGCTCGTCGTCGGCCCTCGGATCGAGGGCGCGAGGAGTCTATCCGCGCGAAATCGCCGCCTCGCGCCGTTCGGCCACGAAGCGGCCGAACGTCCCTCCGGAGGCGCCCGACCGCGCCGCGATCGAGACCCGACGCACGCGGGGGCGGGGGACCTAACCGACCGTCGACTGGAACCTCGCCGATCGGCCGTGTCGGCGGCGGGCGATCGTGGATAGAACATCCGGGCTCGGCGACTGCGGTGTCGCCCGGAAAGACGAAAGGAACTCGAATTGGGCATTCGCCCCACGCGCAGGATGCGCGGTTTCGGTCGACAGCTGACGCTCCTTGGCGCCATGGGAGCCCTTGCCGCCGGTGCGGCGGCAGTTCCGCAGACGGGCGCCGCCGCCACCTCCGAGCAGGTGCTGAACTTCGATGCTCCCGTCCCGGGGACGCTCTCGGGCTCGGGCTTCTCGTCCGCGCTCGGCGGCAACCACGCCCCCGGCCAGCTGTCGGTGACCGGCGGCGCGCTCGAGGTCACCACGACCGGCGGGGACCTCCTCCAGAACGCGCAGGACAACGCGCTCCAGACGACGTTCGACGGATCGTCCTCGTACCGGGTGACGACGGTGCTGCGCGGGCCGGTCGGCGTCGACACGCCGTTCCAGGGCGCCGGCATCGTCCTCGGGCCGAACCAGAACAACTACGTCAAGTTCGTCGCCGGCGTGGGGCCGGGCGGTCAGGTCAGGCTCGAGCTCGCGAGCGAGATCGGTGGCCAGTTCTCGAGCAACAACTTCGGCCTTCCGGCGGGCGCGCTCGACGCGGACCACATCGTCCTGTCGCTCGAGGTCGACGTCGACGCCGGCACCATCACGGCGCGGTACAAGCCGGCCGGCGGGATCACCAGCGCCCCCGGCTCGATCCCGCTCCCCGGCTTCCTCGGGTCGAGCACGGACAAGGCGGGGATCGTCACGACCCACTACGACGGCAACTCCAACCCCGCCGACGACCAGCCGGTCACGTTCGCGTTCGACACCTTCCTGATCGAGCCGTTCGCGGGGATCAACTTCGAGGCCAAGGAGGACGTCGTCACGGGGGCGAACGCCCCCGGCCTGCAGCTGCCGACCTCGCTCGCGATCGGCCCCGACGGCCGTCTCTACGTGGCACAGCAGAACGGCAAGATCCACGTCTTCGATCTGGACGCCAACAACGACCCGACGTTCCTGCGCGTGATCGAGGACGTGTTCGACTATCCGAACTTCAAGTTCGACGGCACGACCCCCAAGAACGCGACCGGACGCCAGGTCACCGGGATCGCGTTCGACCCGGACTCGCCCGCCAACGCTCCGGTGCTCTACGTCTCGCATTCGGACCCCGAGATCTTCGTCAACCAGGAGCCGGGCCAGAACTCGATCTCCCCCTCGTCGGGCATGCTCACCGAGCTCACGCTCGACGCCGGGGCGGTGGTGTCCAGCAAGCGGGACCTGGTCACGGGCCTTCCCCGCTCGGCCGAGAACCACGGCCCCAACGGCATGGCGTTCGGGCCGGACGGCTGGCTGTACCTGTCGATCGGCGGCAACACCAACCACGGCGCTCCCAGCCTCTTCTTCAGCTACTACCCCGAGACCGAGCTCTCGGGGACCGTCGTCAAGGTCGACCCGAACGCGATCGGCGCGACCCCGGTCGACGCCACCAACGGATCGCGGTTCGAGTGGCTCGATCCCTGCGTCGGCAACGAGAGCGTGGGCAACGGCTGTTCCGCCGCCTCGAGCCAGACCAGCTTCCCGGGGGACGGAACGGTCCCCGGCAAGCTCGAGCTGCACGCAACCGGCTTTCGCAACGGCTACGACATCGCCTGGCACTCGAACGGCAAGCTGTACCTGAACGAGAACGAGGGCAACGGCGGCCTCGGGCTCACCCCCCCTGGCGACGACGGCGGCTGTGCCGCCTTCACCCCGGTCGATCCGGGAACCCCGAACGACGAGCTCGTCCTGGTCGAGGCCAACGGGTTCCACGGGCACCCCGCCCCGGTCAGGGGCGAGTGCCAGCGCGATGCGGGGACGGGGTACCTCGGCCAGCCCTTCTCGGCGCCGATCGCCGAGTACACGCCCACCCAGACCTCGACGACCGGCATCGCCGAGTACACGGCCGACAACTTCGGCGACCTGCTGAAAGGCCAGCTGATCTCGACGAACTTCGCCAACGGCGACAACCTGGTGCGGGTCAAGCTGTCGGCGAACGGCTCCGCGGTCTCGGAGCTGGACGAGCTCGCGACCGGGTTCACCGACCCCCTCGACGTGATCGTCGCCGCCAACGGCGACCTCCTGGTCGCCGAGCACGGGGGCTTCCCCGGCAAGGTCAGCCGGCTGCGCCCGATCGCCGCCTCCGGCGCGTGCTCGCCGTTCGACCCCACCGGCGACGGCGACGCCGACGGCTACACCGACGCGGACGAGGTCGCCAACGGGACCAGCCGATGCAACCCTGCGGACGCGCCACCCGACCTCGACGGCGACAACGTCTCGGATCTGCTCGACCCGGACGACGACGGCGACGGCACCCCCGATCTCGCCGACCAGCTCCAGCGCGACGCCTCCAACGGCGCGAACACCACGCTGCCGTTCGTGCAGCTGTTCGACACGAGCGACGCGGGCGGGTTCTTCGGCACCGGCCTCGAAGGCGCCCAGCTCTCGTCGAATGGCCTCGGGCCGCTGCGCGAGCTCGACGGGACGACACTCGTCGGTGCCGGGATCGCCGGCGGCTTCCTCCAGATCACCGCCGTCGACGGAACAGCCGCGGGTGCGCGCAACGACCAGGCCAACGCCCTCCAGCAGGGCTTCGATCCCGGGAACGGCTTCTCGGTCTCGACGGTCCTGGGTGCGCCCTTCGGTACGGGCATCCCATCGAGCGACGCCTCGGCGGGCGTGCACTTCGGCCCCGGTGAGGACGACTTCGTGCGGCTCGTGGTGAGCGCCAACGGCGGCAACCCGCGTCTCGAGCTGGGCCGCGAGGAGGCCGGCAACCACGTCGTGAGCGCGACGGCGCCGCTGTCGCTGCCGATCGACCACGTCGACCTCGAGCTCGTCGGCGACCCGGTGGCCAACACCGTCAGCGCGAAGTACCGCCTGGCCGACGGGCCGCTGCAGACGCTGGCGACCGTGCCGGTGCCGGGCAGCTGGTTCGACATGCCGGCGCTCGGCGGGCTGATGGCGACGTCCGACAGCGCGACGACGCAGGGCTTCGGGTTCGAGGAGTTCCGGATCTCGCCGGCTGCGGCGACCCCGCCCGACCCGACCGCCGTGGCCGCGCCCGCCTCGCTCGGCTTCGGCGACCACCCGCTTCCCGCCGGTCCCACCGCGCCTCAGACCGTGACGGTCCAGAACGCTGGCGCACAGGACCTGCTCCCGGGCGCTCCCACGCTGGTCGGGGCGAACCCGGGCCAGTTCGCGATTGTCGGCGAGAGCTGTCAGGGCGACACGCTCGGGACCGGAGCGAGCTGCTCGGTGGACGTGGTCTTCGACCCGTCCTCCAACGGCGCCAAGACGGCGACGCTCCGGATCCCGTCGAACGATCCGAGCGGTCCGCTCGACGTTCCGCTCACGGGTGTCGGAGGCGACGGCACCCCGCCGGCGCTGACCGGCAGCGTCCCGGCCGACGGCGCGACGGACGTCGATGTCGCGACCAGCGAGATCACGCTCACCTTCTCGGAAGCCGTCACGAACGTGGACGCCGGTGACTTCTCGCTCACGAACGGCGCCGCCGTGCCGATCAGCGCGGCGACGCTCTCGCAAGACGGCACCGAGGCGACGGTGAGCCTCGGCGGAGCCCTCTCGCCCGGGGCCGACCACACCCTCACCATCTCCGGCGACATCGCCGACACCTCCGGCAATCCCCTGCCCGAGACGACGGTCGAGTTCCGGACCGCCGCCCCACCGGCCGACGGACCGATCCAGATGCAGAGCGGCACCGTCGTGATCGAGGCCGAGGACGCAGACGGCAGCATCGCTCGCGACGGCCACGAGTGGCTCACCGGCCAGGCTCCGGCCGGCTCGGTGGGCGATGCGGTCAGCGCGCTTCCCGACTCGGGCAGCATCGTCAACACCGGCTATGTCGGCACCGTGGCCGAGCGCCAGTACGAGGTGCAGTTCGAGGCGCCCGGCACCTACCACGTGTGGGTCCGCGGCTATGCCACCGACAACTTCGGTGACTCGATCCACGTCGGCCTGAACGGTCAGGCCCAGGCCAGCGCCGACCGCATGAGCTACCTGCCGCTCAACACATGGAGCTGGTTCGACAGCACCATGGACGACGTCGAGGCGACGATCGTCGTGCCCAGCGCCGGCGTGCACACGCTCAACCTGTGGATGCGCGAGGACGGCATGAGCGTCGACCGGCTGCTGGTGACCGACGATGCCGGCCTCAGCCCGTCGGGCAACGGGCCGCCGGCCAGCCCTCGCGGGGCGCCGGTGTCCGACACCACCCCGCCGACGATCACCGATCGCACCCCGGCGGCCGGTGCCACCAACGTCGCGCTCTCGACGACCGTCACGGCCGGCTTCGACGAGCCGCTCGATCCGGCCTCGGTGACCCCGGCTCGGGCCACCATCACGCCCACCGCCGGGGGAGCGCCGGTCGACGCCCAGGTCGATCTGGCCCCGGGCGACACCATCGTGCGGATCGATCCGGATGCGCCGCTGGCCGAGTCCACCGAGTACCAGGTGGCCATCGGTGCCCAGATCACCGATGCGGCCGGCAACCCGCTCGGCCAGGTGGACACCTGGACCTTCACCACCCAGGGGCCCGCCGGCAGCGGACCGATCCAGATGCAGAACGGCACGGTGGTGATCGAGGCCGAGGACTCAGACGACAACATCGCCCGCGCCGGCCACGAGTGGCTGGTCGGTCAGGCGCCGGCCGGCGCTGTCGGTGAGGCCATCACCGCCTCGCCGGACAGCGGCACCAACGCCAACACCGGCTATGTCGGCACCGTCGCCGAGCGCCAATACCAGGTGCAGTTCGAGGCGGCGGGCACCTACTACGTGTGGGCCCGCGGCTATGCCACCGACTTCGGCGGCGACTCGATCCACGTCGGCCTGAACGGCCAGGCCCAGGCCAGCGCCGATCGCATGAGCTATCTGCCCCTCGACTCGTGGAGCTGGTTCAACGAGACGATGGACGACGTGATCGCCACGATCGAGGTGCCCTCAGCCGGCGTGCACACGCTCAACCTGTGGATGCGCGAGGACGGCATGAGCGTCGACCGGCTGCTGCTGACCGACGACGCCGGCCTCAGCCCGTCGGGTAACGGACCCCCGGCGAGCCTGCGCTCGAGCTGACCGGCGAGTCGCCGGACGGGGCGCATTCTCGCTCCGCCCGGCCACGCCGCGGATCATCAGGACGCCGGTGACTCCTCGGCGTCCTGCGGCTCCTCGCTGTTCTGCTCGGCCACGGGCCCGCACTCCTCACCCGCTGGCAGCAGCTCCTGGAGCTGGCGCTCGAGCTGCTGGACACGCTGGGCGCGCTCCGGGTTCGCCTTCTCGGCCGCCTGGAACTGCTCATCGAGCTGCCTCTCGAGGTTCTCGAGCCGCTCGACCTGCGCGTCGGTGAGCTCGGCATCGTCGCCGACCGACTCGAACAGCTCGTCGAGCTCGCCCTCGAGGCGGTCGATCTCGGCCGCGATCTTCGGGCTCTCCTTCTCGATCGCCTCGTATTCGGCCTCGAGCTGGCGCTCGATCTCCGCGAGCTTCTGCTCGTTCTCGGGGGAGAGCTCGATCGCCATCGAGCTGAGCGTCGCGCCGTCAGCGCCAGGCGCGACCTCGACCTCGCTGAGCATCGGGACGCCATGCCCGGTCGCCGGGATGGCGACCGCCGAGGGGGCGTCGGATCCGCCCGAGCCCCCGGCAGTGGACGCGATCGCGGCGCCACCGGTGGCGAGCACCGCCGCGCCGGCCAGTGCCGCAAGTCCTGCAAATCGCTTGCTTCTCATCGATCTCCTCCGTGGACGTGGATCGGGACCACCCCGACCGACAGGAGGAGCGAAGCGAGGCCGGGTGAAGTGGCAGTGACGGCGCGTTTCATGAAGTCTTCACGCGGCTGCGCCACACCTGTGCCATGAGAGTCCTGCTGGTCGAAGACGACGATGCGCTCGCGGAGACCCTCGTTCGCGGCCTCGGCCGCGAGGGGTTCATCGCCGACCGTCTCGACCGTGGCGAGGACGCGGTCTGGAAGGCGAAGGCCGTCGCATACGACGCGATCGTGCTCGACGTGATGCTGCCGGGAATGGACGGAATGGCGGCCTGCGCCCGGCTTCGCGACGAAGGCGTGCAGACACCCGTCCTGATGCTGACCGCCCGCGACGCGGTCTCGGACCGCGTCGACGGTCTGGAGGCGGGTGCGGACGACTATCTGCCGAAGCCGTTCGCCTGGGACGAGCTGGTCGCGCGGCTGCGGGCGCTGGCGCGCCGCTCGGCCGTCCTGCGCCACCCGGTGATCGAGGTCGGTCCGCTCGCGCTCGACACGAATCGACGCGAGGTCCGCTGCCGCGGGGAGCGGGTCGACCTGTCGGGGCGCGAGTTCGCGCTCCTCGAGCTGCTCATGCGGCGGGCGGGTGATGCCCTCAGCCGCGTCGAGCTCCTCGACGGCGCGTGGGACGGCGCCTACGAGAACCGAAGCAACGTCGTGGACGTCCACATCGCGGCGCTGCGGCGAAAGCTCGATCGGCCCGGCGACGAGTCGCTGATCGAGACCGTGCGTGGCGTGGGCTACCGGCTCACCGACGAGGGTTAGACGTGCGCCGGCCCCCGATCAGGGCGCGCGTGACGGCCGCCTTCGTCGTCGCGATGGCCGCGGTGCTGGCGCTCACCGGCGTGCTGATCTTCTTCCAGTTCCAGGCCTCGCTCGACGACTCGATCAACGACACGCTGCGCCAGCAGGCCGATCAGCTCGCCGACAGCGTCCCGGTTGACGTGGTCGAGGCCGAAGGAGGTGGGGAGGGTGGGCTCTTCGCGACGCCGACCGAGTCGTTCGGCGCCGATCCCCTCGCCGCCCAGCTCGGATCGGACGGCGAGATCGTCGCGGGGTCCAGCCTGGTGTTCGAGGCGCTCGACTCCGGCGTCGACGTCGTCGACGAGCCCTTCGACGTCGTGCTCCCGGCATTCGAGCCGGACGAGCCCGAGGTCCCCGCCCGGCTCCTGGTCGTGCCGATCGACGAGGCGGTGCCGGACGCCGGGTTCGTCGCGGTCGGAACCACCCTCGAGGCGCGCGCGGACTCGCTCGACAACCTGCGTCTGCTCCTCGTCGTGGGCCTCACGGCCGCCCTGGTCCTGTCATCAGCGGCGGCATACGCGGTGACCTCGGCCTCGCTGCGGCCAGTCGAGGCGATGCGGCGGCGGGCGGCGAGCATCTCGGGCCGGCTCCGGGGTGAGCGCCTGCCGACGCGGGGATCCGACGACGAGATCGACCGGCTCGGCGAGACCATGAACGAGCTGCTCTCTCGCGTCGAGGCGTCCTCCGAGCGCGAGCGGTCGTTCCTCGCCGACGCCAGCCACGAGCTCCGCACTCCGCTCACGACCCTGCGCGCCGAGCTCGAGAGCGTCGACCGCGCCGGAGCGAGCGAAGCCGATCTGCGCCAGTCGGTCGAGCACGCGCGCCAGGAGGCCACCAGGCTCAGCCGCCTTGCCGAGAGCCTGCTGACCCTGGCGCGGGCCGACGCCGGCGAGCTCGCGCTCGAGCAGCGCCGCGTCGCGATCGGGCCGGTCGCCGACGTCGTGGTCGAGCGGGTCGCGGCCGGCTCCGATCGCTCGATCACCGTCGAGGTGCCGGACGACCTGGCGGTCTGCGCTGATCCTCGTCTGATCGACACGCTGATCGGTGCGCTCGTGGAGAACGCCGTTGTCCACGGCGGCGGGGCCGTTCAGGTGAGGGGTCGCCGGGAGGGCGACCAGGCCGTGATCGAGGTCGCCGATGCCGGGGGCGGCTTTCCCCCGCAGTTCCTTCCCCATGCCCTCGAGCGGTTCGCCCGGGCGGACGAGTCGCGCTCGACACCGGGCACTGGGCTCGGCCTCTCGATCGTCGCCGCGATCGCCGCCGAGCGGGGCGGGCGAGTCGAGGTCAGCAACGGCACCACCGGTGGCGCGACGGTGCGGGTTCGCCTTCCACTGGCCGAGTGAGTGCCGACACGCGCCCGCCCTCCGGTCGAGCCAGACTGACACCGCTCCGCCACGACGGCGTCGGTCTGGCGGTGAGTAGTGGTCGCGACCCGACCTGCGAACCGCGGTGCCCGCTCGGTCAGAATCCTCAGCCATGCGCGGGCTGATCGACGACCCGACGTGGTACCGAGACCGGGGTGCGCTCGTCGTGGGCGTGCGCCTTGCGCTCGTCGTCACGATCCCGCTCGTTGCGCTCTATGCGGCTGGCCTCGAGGAGGTCGCCTTCTGGGCTGCGCTCGGCGCCGTGAACATCGTGATGACCGGCTACGGCGGAACCCGTCGGGCGATCGTCGGCGCGACGTCGGCGATCACCCTGGCGATGGCCGTGTTCGCGCTCCTTGGACCGGTGCTGGCGCAGTCAGTCGTCGTGGCCGTGGTCGCGACGTTCGTCGTGGCGCTCGTCGCCGGTGCGCTCTCTGCCTTGAACGACTACTGGCGGGTCGGCCAGACCCTCGCGCTGATGGTCTTCGTCGTCGCCGTCGGGACTCCCGGGACGATCGAGACGGGCCTCGACGCCGCGCTCGGGGTCGTCGTCGGAGGGCTCGTCGCGTTGGCAGGGCTGCTGCTCGTGCCCGGCGCCCGCTCCTCCGAGGTGGGCGACAGGATCGGGGCGACCTTCCGAGAGGCGGCGCGCGCGCTCCGCTCGCTTGGAGCGCCGGGTGGCGCCGCCGCGCGTGTGCACACTGCTGCGGCCGGTGCCCGTGCGGCGCGCGACCAGATGGCCTGGGCCCCGTCCGGGTATGCGCCCGGGGGTCGGCTTCTGGTCGCAATCCTGCACGACTGCGAGCGGATCGCGAGCGATGTCGAGCGCCTTCTGGCGCGCACGGACGAAGCGGGCTGGCATGCCGGCTCCGAGGCGCGGCTCGTCGGCGCGCTCTCGGCGTCACTCGACGACCTCGATGCCGCCGTGAGCGATCGTCGTCCGCCCCGACCGGACGTCCGCTCGGCGTTGGCGAGCGCCCGTGCGGCGCCAGCGTCGGCGGAGGGTTCGCACGGGCTCGGGATGCGCCTGCGCTGGCTGGCACGCGACGTCGAGGATGCCACGGCCAACGTCGCTGAACGGGAGCGCTCGCGCGGGAGCACTCGCGGGGTACAGATCTCGGGTCCGCTGCTTCAGCGCTGGTTCGGTCCCCGCGACTCCCTGCGCGAGCAGTGGCACGCGTTCCGGCGGGCGCTGGCGCCCGACGCGGCGCATGCGCAGCAGGCACTCCGTCTCGCGATCGCGCTCGCCGCGGCCACGGCGCTCTATCGAGGACTCGACGCGACCGAGGAGCACGGCCTCTGGGTGCCCCTCACGGTCCTCGTGGTCCTCCAGGCGGCCCCAGCGACGTCCATGGCGCGCACGGTCGAGCGAGTCGTCGGCACGCTGGTCGGAATCGGCCTCGGCCTCGGGCTGATCGCGATCACCGGCGACTCCGCTGTCGCGACCTTCGCGCTCTTGCCCGTTCTTCTCGTCGGCGCCGTGTACGTGGGCCGTGCCGGCTACGCGTTCGCCGCGATGTTCATCAGCGCGTTGGTCCTGATGCTCTTCGACCTGCTGTCTCCCGACGCGCTGGCCACGGCCGGAGACAGGGTTCTTTGGACCCTCGCCGGTGCGGCAATCGGCCTCGCCGCTGCGTTCGGGCTCTGGCCCAACTCGCTCGAGCGGCAGACGCTCGCGGCGGGCGCCGCCTTCATGGGCGCCGTCGGGCAGGCGCTGTCGCGGCCGGGCGACGCGTTCGCGCAGGAGCGCGCAATGTCGGCCTCGCATCGGTACGCCACGGCGCTGCGCGAGTACGTTCGCCAGCCCGGTCCGGGCATCGACACGGGCGGGCTCACGGCGCTTCTGGTGCTTCCCACGCGATTGCTCGAGATCGGTGACGCCTTCGGGAGGCTCTCGCCCGATGATCGCCGGCTCCACGAGCCGGGACTCGTCGCGGTCGGCGCGCGGGTCCGGGATGACGGGACTGCGCTCCAGGCGCGTGCGATGCCGGGGGCCGTGGATCCCATGGCGCCCTCGAGCGAGGACGAGGCGAGCTGGGGTGGCGCGCTGGTGGTGGCGGCCCGTGAGGAGGAGGCGCTGCTACGAGGCGCGCTCGCCGACCTCTTGGAGCCCACTACGCTCACCGGCGAGTCTGGC
The DNA here is from genome assembly GCA_028285405.1 of Thermoleophilia bacterium. Taxonomy (GTDB): domain Bacteria; phylum Actinomycetota; class Thermoleophilia; order Miltoncostaeales; family Miltoncostaeaceae; genus JANQPH01. The sequence goes on along the minus strand of JANQPH010000004.1, from coordinate 41,272 downwards.
GAGGGAGTCGATCCGCGCCCTGCCGGGGGCATCACCGCCCCCGGCAGGCGTGGCGACTACGATCGAGCGGTCGATGGCGATCAGAAGGGGGCGTCATGAGGGGCATCGTCTACAAGGCAGACGGCGACATGCAGGTCGAGACCGTTCCCGACCCGACGATCCTCGATCCCGACGACGCCATCGTTCGCGTGACCAAGGCCGGCATCTGCGGGTCGGATCTGCACATCTACAACCACGGCGCCGCGTTCGGGTTCGACGCGGGGTGCCGGGTCGGCCACGAGTTCATCGGGATCGTCGAGGAGGTGGGCGACAACGTCACGCACCTCTCGCCGGGTGATCCGGTGCTGTCCCCGTTCTGGGTCAGCTGTGGCGCGTGCCACTTCTGCCGGAAGGACCTGCCGACGTCGTGCGTCAAGGGCGGCGCCTACGGCTTCCAGCCGTTCTGGCGCGCCGGCGGGGAGGTCCAGGGCGGCCAGTCCGAGTTCGTCCGGGTGCCGATGGCCGAAGGGACCCTGGACAGGATCCCCGAGAGCGTGGCCGGCGAGGAGCATCGATCGAAGGTGCTGCCCCTCACCGACGTGCTGCCCACCGCGTACCACGCGGTGCGCTGCGCCGGGGTGGAAGCGGGGGAGAACGTCGTGGTCGTCGGCGATGGCGCGGTCGGCCTGCTCGCCGCCCACGCCGCCCAGCTCTTCGAACCGGCGAGCGTGGTGCTCCTGGGCCACCACCACGACCGCATGAGGATCGGCGCCGATCTGGGCGCGACGCACACGGTCGACACGAGCGTGGACGACCCCGCCGAGCTGATCGGGAACCTGACCGAGGGCCTCGGCCCCGAGCGGGTGATCCTCGCGATCTCGAGCCCCGAGACGATGGCGTTCGCGATGGACGCGGTCCAGCCGGGCGGCGCGATCAGCTGGGTGGGCATGGAGGTGTTCCTCGGCGCCCCCGAGATCGCCTGGGACACCGCGTTCAGGAAGAACGTGACCATCTCGGGTGGGATGGCGCCGGTGCGACGGTACCTGCCCGAGATGTGGACCCTGCTCGAGGCCGGGAAGGTCGACCCCAGCCCGGTCCTGACGCACGACCTCCCGATGGAGGTCGGCGCCGACGGCTACGGGATCATGGCCTCGCGCGAGGAGGGCTCGGTCAAGGTGGCGGTGACGCCGGGCTGATCGGGTGAGGGCCCGGGCGGCGTGTCGCGCCGGGCCGCTGCGCTCAAGCGCGCCGCACCTCGATGCCCCGGAAGCGATCCCGTCCGGGGCCGCCGATCCCGATGTCCCGGCCCTCGTTGCCGGTGAGCCGGTCGGGGCCCGCATTGCCGAGCAGCCGGTCCCGGCCGGGCCCGCCGAAGAGATTGTCAGCCGCGTCGCCGCCGAGCAGGATGTCATTGCCCGCTCCGCCCCGGCCGACGTCCCTGCCGGCGCCGCCCCGCAGGTCGTCCTTGCCGCTGTCGCCCCGCATCGAGTCGTTGCCGGCCTCGCCGCGCAGCTTGTCGTTGCCGCCGCCACCGCGGATCACGTCGTTTCCGGCCTGACCCCGCAGCAGGTCGTTCCCGCCCTGGCCGAGGATGGTGTCCCGTCCGGGGCCGGCCAGGACCGTGTCGCGCCCGATCCCGGCGCAGATCAGGTCGTTGCCTCCGAGCGATCTGATGATGTCGTTGCCGCCCAGTGCGACGATCACGTCTCGCCCGGGCGTTCCGATGATGACGTCCTTGCCGCTCGAGCCCACGATCGTCGCCGGGACCTTCCCGCAGCGGGGCTGCGGGGTCACGGCAACCAGGCTCTCGACCTCGGTCGGCGGGGGCTCGGGCGCGGGTGGCACCTCCGCCGCCCCGGTCTGGGCGGTCTGGATCGCGCCGTGCGACTCCCCGGCCGGGTTGTCGGCCGACACCCGGTAGTGGATCGGCGTGCTCGCGGGCGCGCCGGTGATCCGTGGGGTGAGGGTCTGCGCGCCCTCGCCGATTCCCGCATAGCCGCGGACCAAGCCCCCCGTGAGCGCCGGGCTCGTGCCCCACTCGACCTCGTAGCTGGTCGCGAACCCGTTCGGGTCGACCGTGACCTGCACCGTCAGCCCGTCGGCGTGGGCCTCAGTCGCGGGGCCCGTGGTCGCGGTGGGCGCGCCGAGGCTCGACTGCAGGCTGGTCGCGAACGACGCGATCGTGGCGGCGAAGGTCGAGACCTTCGAGTATCCGCCGAGTCGCCGGTCTTGGCACGGCGTGGGGCCGAAGCTCGTGATCCCCGTCTGCACGTAGTCGTTCCCGAAACGGACGAACTGGGGACCGCCGCTGTCACCCTTGCAGGTGGTCGCGGCGACCGGCTGCGTGCCGACCGGGGGGCCGGTGCAGTTCATGAGACCGGACACGAACGCCCCGCCGAGGTGGGCCGTGCAGTCGGCATCGGTGAGAAACGGCGCCGAGCCGAGCTTCATCCGCCGCGTGCCGATGTTCGGGAGCTCGCTCACGAGACCGAACCCGGTGAAGTGCGCGGTCGCTCCCGGTGTGTCGAATCCGGCCTGGCTCGAGTGCGCCAGCGGCATGCCCGGAAACGGCGCCGGCCGGTCCAGGCGGAGCACGGCGTAGTCGTTCCGGAAGCCGTTCGTGGGAGGGTGGTAGCTGCTCGGGACGATGACGTTGGTCCCGCCGAACAGGTTGGATGCGCCGGCCGCATCGAGGTTGGCCGCGCCGATCGTCGCGCTCACCCGCAGGCCGGGGAGGAAGTTGCCGAAGTCGTCCTGGAAGCAGTGCGCGGCGCTCAGCACGAACTGGGACGCGAACAGCGACCCGCTGCAGCCGGCGCTGCCACCGTTGAAGAGGATCGCGAGAAACGCCGTCGACTCGAACTGGCCGTCCGGGACGTCGGCGCCACCGAAGACCCTGGGGCCGATCTCGCTCAGCGGGACCGGCTCCAGCGGAACCGTGCCCGGCGCCGACACGGGGGGCGGCTCGAGCTCGACCGACTCGGCGGCCGCGCTCCCGGCCTCGGCGGCGTGCGCCACGGCGCCGACGCTTCCGATCAGCATCGCCGAGGTGAGCGTTGCGAGCAGGATGCGGTACCGCATGGGGTCTCCGTCTGGACGGCGCGTCGGCCGCCCGATCGTCGGCCGGGATCATTGCACCTTCTCGCAGAATGCTGCGAGACCTGTGTGCCCGTCAGGCCCCGCGGGTCCTCGCGACGATCATGCGGAGCACGCGATCCTGCACGGTGCGACCGCGCGTGTAGCTGTAGCCGTTCAGGAAGATCGCGAACGTGAGGACGCGGTTGGGTCCGCCGGTCGACCTCACGGGCCACGCGTATCCCGCCAGCGTCGACACGGACGGCGTGAACAGCGTCCCGGTCTTGGCCCGCACCCGCCGCTCGGCCTTCGTGCCCAGCATTCGGGAGCCCAGCGTCCCCGAGCGGCCGGCCAGCGGCAGCGCGCGCCGGAACCTGTGGAACCACGACCGCTCCCGGATGCCCACCAGGTAGTCCACCACCTCGTTGGCCGATGCCCGGTTCCTCGGCGACAGGCCGGAGCCGTCGGCAAGGTCGACGCTGGCTCCGAACAGGGCCGCGTGCTCCTCCGCGGCTCGCGTGCCGCGGGCATTGTTGCCGCCGACCTCCTCGATCAGCTGCTGCGCGAGGGAGTTGCTCGACGGCTTGAGGATCCGACCGGCCCGCGATCCGATCGGCCCCTGGTCGAGGGCGGCCCCCACGGTGAAGAGCTTCGTGACCGACGCCAGCACGAGCGGCGCGTTCGTGCCCCAGGAGTAGAACGGGCGCCCGAACTCGTCTCGCACCACGACGCCGACCCGTCCGGGGATCCTGGCGAGGTAGCGATCGAGCGCCGCCTTCAGCGGTGCCGAGGCCGGGATCGGTGCGGGAGCCGTGCGCAGGTCGCCGGCGGCGGCCCAGCCGGTCTCACCGCTCGGATAGACGAGGTAGGCCCAGGCCGCGCCCGTGACGTCCTGGCGCACCTCGATGACCTGTCCGGCCACCCTCCGGCCGGGGGCCGCGATCGAGTGGAGTCCCGCTGCCAGCTCGGGCACGAGGGCAACGTCCCTCGAGATCGCACGCGCCCAGCCCGTCGTGGCGATCGGGTGGTCCTGGATCACGGTCGACTCGGTCCCGGGGCCCGTCGGGGCCGGGGCCTCGACCGGAACGGGCGGCCCAGCCGGCAGCGGGTCGAGCTGGCCGTGCGCCGGCGCGGCGACGAGCAAGACGGCGGCCAACCCGACGCCTCCGGCGGTCAGCGCTCGCGCGCGCCGGCCGGTCGGCGTGTGGCGGCACGATCGGTTCGAGCCGGACGCGGGCCCGTGGGGCAGGGGCAGGGGCATCGCCGGCCGCCATCCTGGGCGGTTCACGCCGTCACGTCAACCGCGCCGGGCGACCGGGCGGAGCGGGGGGCCGCTCAGGGGGCGAGCTCGTCGGCCAGCTCGGGAACGCGCCCGCCGAGCACGACGATCTTCAGCTCGCAGTCCCGCGAGACGACCGTGAGCGTGCCGCCGGACTGGTCCTGGTTGCCCTGGGGTCCCTGCCAATCGCTGTTCAGGAAGCTCGACTCGATGACCGTGAACGTTCCGCCCGAGTCGAGGTCGAACACCACATGCTCCTCGCCGCGCTCCTCCTCGCCGATCGACGCGCCCAGCGATGGAGTGCCGAGCAGCTTGCCGATCGTCGAGACCCGGGGCTCGCCTTCGGTGGCGTCGACGCGCAGCTCGACGAGCAGGTCTTGGCCCACGATCTCGACCAGCTTGGCGAGCGTCTGCTCGTAGTCGAGCCGGACCCAGCTCCCTTCCTGCGACATCCCGCTACCCCTCGGCGTCCGGGGACATGGGGATCGACCACTCGTCGGGGAACTCCCAGATCGCCAGGCGCCCGTCCGCGTCCCCGGACACGAGGCGGGAGCCAGAGGGGTGGACGGCGATGCAGGACAGCTCGACCGGAGCGGTGAACGCCGCCAGCTCGACCGGCCCGCGCGGGTCCCACGGGTTCCAGACCCGCATGGTCTGGGTCCAGCCATCCTCGTTCGGGAAGCTCCCGATGACCGTGCCGCCGGGGCCGAAGGCGACCTCGTACCCGAGCTGGGCGCTCACGGTCGACAGCTGCTCGCCGCTGCCGGCGTCCCACACGACCGCCGTCTGCTCGGCCAGGTCCTCGCTCTCCTCCTCGCCGAGCTCGCCGTCGCTCACGGCCAGCACTCGGGCGCCGTCGGGCGAGATCGCGACGACCTCGATCGCGCCGACGCCGCCGACCAGCTCGGCCGCCGACTCCGCCTCCTCGAGGCCGAGCACCGAGACGGACCCGTCGCGGCGCCCGATCGCGACCTGGCCGTCGTCGGAGCTCAGCGCAACCGCCGAGAATGCCCGCCCGGGGTCCGCTCCCTCGCTCAGCGCGTTGTCCCGAAGCTCGGAGATCTCCTCGATGTTGGGCTGGACGGGGATCATCACCAGCCGGTCGGGAAGGCTGGCGACGAGCGTCTGCCCATCCGAGGTGAACCCGATCGACTCGGGGACGACCTCGGGCGCGAACAGCTCGGGCGACATGTGGGCGCGAATCGGCTCCTCGTCGAGACGGCCCGCATCGAAGAACGCGACCTGCGGGACGCTCGCGATCAGGCCGCGCTCGTCGCCGTCGATGGTGAAGGCGTCCGCCGCGGCGATGCGCTGACCGTCGGCCGAGATCGCGATGGCGCCGATGCCGCCACGGAAGCGCTTGCCGCTCCCGTCGACGTAGAGGAGTGGGGGAATGCTCACGGGCCGCACGCTACCCGAGTCGGGTCCGCGCCACTATTCGACCGCCGCGATCACCTGGTCGGCCTCGACGGTGTCGCCGTCGGCCACGTGGAGCTCGGTGAGGGTTCCGGCTCGGTGGGCAGCGACCTCGTTCTCCATCTTCATTGCCTCCACGATGCAGATGACCTGGCCCTCCTCGATGGTCTGGCCCTTCTCGACCATCACCCGCAGGACGGTCCCCTGCATGGGCGTCGTCACCGCCTCGTCGGGGGCCGCCACGGCCCCGCCGCCGCCCGACCGGCGCTGGCGCCTGCTCGGCGCGGCGACCGGCGCCGCCACCGGCCCGAGCGGCTCGTATCGCAGCCGCACGTCGAAGCGGCGCCCGCCGACCTCGGCGACGAAGCGTCGCTCGGTCAGGTCCGCGTCGCCCTCGACCCGCTCGGGGGCGGGCTGGCCGGCGGAGCCGTCCACCGGCGGAATCGGGGTGGGCTCGTTCGAGAACCGCTCGAGCTCTGCGTGCATCGCCCCCCCGGCGATGAACTCCGGCTGCTCGAACAGCCACCGGTGAAACGGGATGAGCGTCTTCGGCCCCTCGACGACGTACTCGTCGAGCGCCCGGATCATCCGCCGCCGCGCCGCCTCGCGGTCGACGTCCCACGTGATCAGCTTGGCGACCATCGGGTCGTAGATCTCGGGGATGTCGGATCCGGCGCGGACTCCCGAGTCCACTCGCACCCCGGGCCCGGCCGGCTCCCGATAGCCGGTGATCGGCGCCGGCGTGGGGAGGAAGCGCGTGCTGGCGTCCTCGGCGTTGATCCGACACTCGAACGCGTGGCCGCGCGGGCGCACCTGGTCCTGGGTGATCGACAGGCCCTCCCCGGCGGCGACCCGGAGCTGCTCGCGGACGAGGTCGAGGCCGGTGACCATCTCGGTGACCGTGTGCTCGACCTGGATCCGCGTGTTCATCTCGAGGAAGAAGAAGTCCTCGTCGGCGACCAGGTACTCGCAGGTGCCCGCGCCCGAGTAGTCGACCGCCACCGCCGCCCGGATCGACGCCTCGCCCATTCGCTCGCGGAGCCCGTCCGAGACGACCGGGCTCGGCGTCTCCTCCACGAGCTTCTGGTGGCGGCGCTGGATCGAGCAGTCGCGCTCTCCGAGGTGGATGCACTGCCCGTTCCCGTCGGCGAGGACCTGGATCTCGACGTGCCGGGGATTGGGCAGGTACCGCTCCAGGTACACGACCGAGTCGGCGAAGAACTTCTCGCTCTCGCGACGGGCCCCCTCGAACGCCTCCTCCAGGTCGTCTGCCGTCGGCGCGACGCGAAAGCCCTTGCCGCCGCCGCCGGCCGCGGCCTTCACGGCGACGGGGTATCCGATCTCCTCCGCGATGCCGGTCGCCGCATCCAGGTCGTCGACCGGGTCCGTCACGCCCGGGACGATCGGAACGCCGGCCTGCTCCATCAGGCGCCGGGCCTCGACCTTGGACCCCATCGCCTCGATCGCCGAAGGGGGAGGACCGATCCACACGAGACCCGCCGCCGTGACGTCGGCCGCGAACGGCGCGTTCTCGGCGAGGAAGCCGAAGCCCGGATGCACGGCCTGGGCACCGGCGCTCGCCGCGACCTCGAGGATGCGCGACGAGTTCAGGTAGCTCTCGGTGGCCGGCGGCGGGCCGACCAGGTACGCCTCGTCGGCGTGCTCGACGAAGAGCGCGTCGGCGTCGGCTTCGCTGTAGACCGCGACCGAGCCGATCCCCATCTCGCGCAGCGTGCGAAAGATCCGGATCGCGATCTCGCCTCGGTTGGCCACGAGCACCTTTTCGAACATCACGATCGCCAGCCTCCGTCGCCCATGCGCACCACGCCCTCTTTGAGTCCCGCCATCCGCCACGACGATCGATACACGGACGGGATCGGGTCGCGGACGGCGCCGGCCGCCTCCTCCTCCAGCACCGCCGCGACGGCCGAGGCGACGGCAACGGCCTCGGGCGTGCTCGGCGGAGGATCGATCGACAGCGACCGGCTCACAGCGGGATGTTCCCGTGCTTTCGCGCCGGGCCCTTCTCTCGCTTGCTGAGGCTCGCCTCGAGCGACCGGATCAGCCACTGGCGGGTCTCCTCGGGCAGGATCACCGCGTCGACGTAACCGCGCTCGGCCGCGGTGTAGGGGTTCGCGAAGCGCTCGCGGTACTCGTCGATCAGCTCCTGCCGTCTGGCCTCGACGTCGTCTCCCCGCTCGGCCGCGGCCTCGAGCTCCTTGCGGAAGACGATGTTGACCGCGCCGTCCGGTCCCATCACGGCGACCTCGGCGGTCGGCCAGGCGGCATTGAAGTCCGCTCCGACGTGCTTGGAGCTCATCACGTCGTACGCGCCGCCGTAGGCCTTGCGCGTGATGACGGTCAGCTTGGGCACGGTCGCCTCGGCATAGGCGTAGAGCAGCTTCGCGCCGTGCAGGATGATGCCGCCGTACTCCTGCTGGGTTCCGGGCAGGAATCCCGGGACGTCGACGAACGAGACCAGCGGGATGTTGAAGGCGTCGCAGAACCGGACGAAGCGCGCGCCCTTGATCGACGCGTCGATGTCCAGCACCCCCGCGAGGCTCTTGGGCTGGTTGCCGACGATGCCGACGGCGTGGCCGGCGAGGCGACCGAAGCCGACGATCAGGTTGGTCGCATAGAGCGGCGCGACCTCGAAGAAGTCCTCGTCGTCGACGACGAGGCGGACGACCTCGGCCATGTCGTACGGCTTGGTCGGCGCCTCGGGGACGATGTCGGCGAGCGCCGGGTCGGCCCGGTCGGGCGGGTCGCCGGTGGGGGCGAACGGCGGCGACTCGAGGTTGTTCGGCGGGATGAACGAGAGGAGGTCACGGACCATGTCCATGCACTCCTCCTCCGAGTCGGCGGCGAAGTGGGCGACCCCGGACTTGGTCGCGTGCGTCTGCGCGCCGCCGAGCTCCTCCATGGTCACGTCCTCGCCGGTCACGGTCTTGATCACGCCGGGGCCCGTGATGAACATGTGGCTCGTGCCGCGGACCATGAAGATGAAGTCCGTGATCGCCGGGCTGTAGACGGCCCCGCCCGCGCACGGGCCCATGACCACCGAGATCTGGGGCACGACGCCGCTGGCCTGGACGTTGCGGTAGAAGATGTCGGCGTACCCGGCGAGGCTGACGACGCCCTCCTGGATCCGTGCGCCGCCCGAGTCGTTGATCCCGACCACCGGGCAGCCCATCCGCACGGCCATCTCCATCACCTTCACGATCTTCTCGGCGAAGACCTCTCCCAGGCTGCCCCCGAACACCGTGAAGTCCTGGCTGAAGAGGAACACCCGCCGGCCGTCGATCGTGCCGTGCCCGGTGACGACGCCGTCGCCGCGGGGCCGGTTGTCCTCGAGGCCGAAGCCGTGCGCGCGGTGGCGAACCAGCGAGTCGAGCTCGACGAAGCTGCCCTCGTCGACCAGGAGCGCGATCCGCTCTCGGGCGGTGAGCTTGCCGCGGGCGTGCTGGCGCTCGATCGCCTCGGCGCCCGTGGGCTCCTGCGCCTCCTCGCGGAGTGCTTCGAGACGGGCTCGTGGATCGGTCTCGCTCATCCTGGCGGGTGAGTCTAGTGGTGAGGCCTCACCCGACTTGCGAACCTGCGAAGGCGCCGGGCTACGATTTGGCAGTGGGCGAAGAGGAACGCGAGCTCGAGACACGACCCGGTCGGACGATCGTGCTCGACGACGACACGCAGGTCCTGGACGCGCCGATCGAGCCGGACCTCGAGGAGTCAGTCGAGGAGGAGCTCTGGACCGACGACTCGGGTGAGGACTACTCCGGCTGGTACTGCGTCCAGACCGATCCGTTCCCCTGCCCCGCCGACGGCTGCGAGTTCGTCGCCGGCTTCATGACCGCGTCGCACCTGATCATCGTCTGGCCCGAGATGGACGACCCGAGCCTTCTGCGCCACGCCGCCGCCGCCCGGGACGTCGGCCGCAACCCGAAGCCGGTCGAGTACGAGCCGGCCTTCGGCCCGGCCTGCTCGTACTACATGTGGGAGGCGGCGGGCTTTCCCGTGCACGCCGTCAGGTCCGATGACGGCGGGGTCTACGACCGACGGTGAGCGCCCATCGAGAAGGATGGACGCCCCGCGTCCGTCCTTCGCAGATGTTGGCGCGAGAGGACGCAGCGGGGTCCGGACGACCCCGACCGTCCGGTTCTGGGCGGTGAGCGCCCATCGAGAAGGATGGACGCCCCCCGACCGTCCGGTTCTGGACCGCTAACCCGGCGCGTCGAGCAGGCCGCTGGCCTCGAGGTAGTCGACCGTGCCGGCGGTGATCGCGTCCGCGATCAGGTCGATCTGCGCCAGGAACGCGTCGTCTGCGCCCGCGGCGCCCGCCTCGACGATCACGCGCGCGTCGGCGTTGGTGCGGAAGAAGCCGTAGTAGTTGGCCAGGCGCGGGTTCGAGGCGTCCGCCACGCCCGCAAATCCGCTGCCGCTCCCGTTCGCCGGCGTGGCGATCAGCGCGTACTCGAGCGCGATCGACTCGGCCAGCTCGAGCGACCTGCGCGCGACCTCGGGCGTGACCTCGGACGCCGGCCGGTGGGGCGCGCTGTCCGGGTACGGGGTGGGGGAGGGGTCGCCGAAGCCCTCGCCTCGGTAGTAGTTCTCGCTCGTTCCGGCGCGGGCCGCGCCGATGACCGCGGTGCCCCCCGGTGCGTCGTGGTGCAGGCTGACGAATGCCGCCCCGTCGGCCCCGAGCGGGGTGACCTGGCCGGGCGTCGTCCGCGCGTCCACGCCTCGGGACCGGAGCTCTCGCACGACGGCTGCCGAGAGTCTGGTGGTGAAGCCGACCTCGTCCCCGAACGGGCCCGAGCCGGCCCCGGTCTGCGCGCGGTAGCCGGGCTCGCGCGGCTCGGCGTGGCCCGCCTGGACCCACACGACGGGGGGCGGTGGCGGAGGGGGCTCGCGGGGGACCGCCGTCCGGGTCGAGCCAGCGGTCGTGGCCGGCGGGCCGGGGTCGTCCTGGGTGCCGCAGGCGACGAGCCCGGTCACCACGAGGACGGCGACGACCGCGGCCGCGAGCCGGTGTCGCACTACAGGATGGTGAGCTCGTCGCGGTTGAAGAAGAAGCCGCTCCCCGAGAGGAAGCTCGTGCAGGTGATCCCGGCCTCCTCCGACTCGCACCGAAAGCGCCCACCCTCCCAGGCCGAGCCGTAGGGGACCGTCACCCCACCCGGCTCCGGGCCGGCGATCGACTCGGTGATCGAGTCGTTCTCGGCGTCGAAGAACACGTTCAGCCCGTCGTTGTTGCGGGCGCAGATCAGGAAGGTCTCGGTCTGCAGCGTGCAGTTGAGGTTGCCGGTCGGCGACGAGAACGCCGGCCCGACGATCACGTTCGGATCGCCCGGCGGGAGGTCGGGCTGCTGGTTGTCGATCTCGGCTTGGAGCGTGCGCTCGAGCGCGGCGGTGAACCCGAGGTCGAGGCCCGTGATCCGATCGGCAACCTCGGGCGCGAGCGCGAAGAACTCCGAGTACTGCTGGACGGTCTGGCTGGCGGCGTCCCGGATGTCGGGGATGCGCTGGATGCCGTCCTCGGGCGGGATCGTGACCGCCTCGGTCACCGCCGCGGTGTAGTTGCGCTGGGCCTCGACCGCGTCCTCGAGCGCAGCCTTCTGGGCGGCCTCGTCCTCGGTCACCTCGATCGCGCCGATCTCCCCTTGTGCCCGCTCGACCTGGGTCAGCTCGAAGCTGGCCGCGCGCTCGATGTCGTCGAGCTGGGACGGGTCCTCGACCCGCGCGAGCAGCGAGGCCATCTCGCCGGCCGAGTCGCTCAGCGTGTCGAGCTGGGGTGTCGCGCCCGCGACGAACCCGCTGGTCATCGGCCCCTCGGGAGGGTCGTCCCCGCCGTCGTCCCCTCCGCCCAGCGTGAACGCCAGCACGACGCCCACGATGACGGCGACCGCCACGGCCGCGCCGACGAGACCGAGCCAGAGCTTCTTCCGGTCGGACTTGGCGGCCGGTGGTGGTGCGCCCGGGGGTGGGGTCGCCGACTCGGGTGGCTCGGGCGGCGGGCTCGCGGCTGCCGCCTGCGTCGCGCCCGTGGCCGCGGCGGCTCCGGCGACCACTGTGGCGGGGGCGCCTCCGGCTGCAGGCTCTACCTCCTCGCCTATCAGCTCGGGCACCGTCGGCCGTGTGGACGGATCCTTGGCCAGCATTCGCATGACGAGCACGGCCAGCTCCGGGTCCGACGCGACGACGTCGTCGGGAAGCGGAGGGACCGGGTCCTGCGCGTGCTGGACGCCCAGGCGAAGCGGGTTGGGGCCGGAGAACGGCGGCTCGCCGACGAGGGCCTGGTAGAGCACGCATCCGAGCGAGTAGACGTCGGCCTCGGGCCCGGTGTCGGCGTCGGCCATGGCGAGCTCGGGTGCCCAGTACTCGGGCGTGCCCATCACCATGCCGGTCCGCGTGATGGTCGCGGCGCCGGATGCTGCCGCGATCCCGAAGTCGCCGACCTTCCAGTGCCGTCCGTCACGGAAGATGTTGGCGGGCTTCAGGTCGCGGTGGACGATGCCGGCCCCGTGGATCGCCGTCAGCGCTCCGGCGACCTCCTCCAGGATTCCGCGGACCTCGCCCGCCTCGAGTCGTTGCCCGCGCGGCATCCGCTCCGCGAGCGACCCGTCCGTGCAGAGCTCCATCACGAACCACGGGCGGCCCTCGTGCACTCCCGCGTCGTACACCGACACGACCCGTGGGTCCTTGATGCGCGCGAGCGCGTGGGCCTCGCGGAGCAGCCGCTGCTCGAAGTCCTGGTCCCCGGCGAGGGCCGGCGCGACGAGCTTCAGCGCGACGAGGCGCTCGAGCTGGCGGTCCTTGGCCCGGTAGACGGCGCCCATGCCGCCCCGGCCGATCTCGCCCTGGAGCTCGTATCGGTCGGCGATGACCGTCAGCTGCTCGTTCGTGTCGCTCACCCGCCGGCCCCCGGACCCGTGACAACAGCGAACCCAATCAGAGCGGACATGGCGACGCCCCCTCCGGACGTCCAGGAGCTCGGCCCGAGCGCCCATCCCTAGACTGCCCGCGATGGCGGCTCCTACGCCGATGCGGTTCGGGGTCTTCCTGGCCCCCTTCCACGAGCCCGGGCAGAACCCGACGCTCTCGCTGGAGCGCGACCTCGAGCTGATCGTGCGTCTCGACGAGCTCGGCTACGACGAGGTCTGGGTCGGCGAGCACCACTCCACCGGCTGGGAGACCATCACCTCGCCGGAGCTGTTCCTCGCCGTGGCCGCCGAGCGCACGCGCCACATTCGCCTCGGCACCGGGGTGGTCAGCCTGCCCTACCACCACCCGCTGATGGTCGCGGACCGGATCGTCCTGCTCGACCATCTCACCAGGGGCCGGGTCAGCCTCGGCGTCGGGCCGGGCGGCCACATCACCGATGCCCTCATGCTCGGGATCGAGCCGCCGGACCTGCGGCCGCGGATGGCCGAGTCGCTCGAGGTCGTGCTGCGGCTGATGACGAGCACCGAGCCGATCACGGTCGAGAGCGACTGGTTCACGCTTCGGGAGGCCGTGCTGCAGCTGCGGCCCTACCAACGGCCGCATCCGCCGGTGTTCGTCACCAGCATGGAGTCGCCCGCCGGGATGGTGCAGGCCGGGACCCACGGCACGGGGGTGCTGTCGCTGGCGGTCTCCAAGGCCAGCGGGAGCCCGGTCGACCTCTCCGGCCAGTGGCGGATCGCCGAGGAGGTCGCCGCCGAGTCCGGGGCGACCCTCGATCGCGCCAACTGGCGGATCACCGTCCCGATGTACATCGCGCAGACGCGCGCGGAGGCGTTCGCGCAAGCGCGCGAGGGGGCCGCCGCGTTCCTGCTCGACTACACCCAGGGCGTCACCGGCCGACCCTCTCCGGTACCGGGTCCGCGCGAGAAGGTCATCGAGCAGATGGCCGAGCGCGGCAGCTGGATCGTCGGCACGCCCGACGACGCCATCGCCGGGATCGAGCGGCTGATCGAGGAGACCGGTGGCTTCGGCGGGCTCGCGGTGTGGGGGCACGAGTGGGCCGAGCGCGAGCAGATCCTCCGCGGCCACGAGCTCTTCATCAGGGACGTCGCGCCGCGATTCCAGGGATCGCTCGACGGGATCATGGCGTCCCAGGCGATCGCCCAGGCCCGAAGCCAGGAAGCCCACGAGCGTCGCACCGACGCCGTCGAGCGGGCACGGCGGGCGCACGCCGACAAGTCGTCTGGCTGACCTTCTCGTCTGAGCTGGCCGCGCGCCGTCGCGACCCTGTCCCGTCTCGCCGGTCGTCCGCTACGCGCCGCCCGCCCCGGGACCCCCCGATCGCTCGCCCGGCAGCCGCTCGAGCAGCGGCGCGCGCTGCCCGGCGAGCAGCGCGGCCATGCCCTCCCCGATCGCCGGCGCGTGCTTGAAGAGGTTCCAGCCGGCGAGCACCCAGACCGGCCCGGCCCGATGGACCTCGATCCGGTCGTGGTCGGTGTCGTCGAGCACCTCGAGGCGGACGGCCACCTCGGCCTCGCGGACCCACGTGACGCCCGGCATCGCCCGCTCGAGCAGGGTCTGGATTCGCCGTGAGAGATCCGGCGTGAGCATCTCGGGCAGGCTGGGCAGCCCGAGGCTGACGCCGCCCCACTCACCCGGGAACAGGTACGAGATCCGCTCGGGGAGGCTGCCGCCGCGCTCGTGGATGCAGGGCAGCTCGGGCGTGGGCCGTCCGCCGGCCGGGGCGAAGGTCAGCCGTGTCGCGGCGAGGGGCCGATCCATCGCGATCCGGATGCCTGCCGGCTCCACCAGGCGGGGGGTCTCGAGGCCCGCGCAGACGACGACCGCTCCCGCAGTGACGCTCGTCGCGCCGGCACGCAGGCGCACGCGCGGCCCGTCGACGGCCAGCTCGTCGACCCGTCCGAGGATCAGCGCGTCGTCGAGGTCGGTGACGAGCGCCCGGATCGCCGCGGCGGCCTCGATGCGCCCACCGCGGGGGTCGAGCAGCGCGGCCGGAGGCGTGATCGCGAGCCCCGGCCAGCGGCGCGAGATCTCGCTCGCGTCCAGCACGCTGCAGTCGTGCTCGATCGCCGCCAGCGACCGCTCGAGCGGGGCCAGGGCGTCGGCGCTCGGCATCGTGTGGAGCGCCCCGATCCGCGCCACGAGCGGGTGCTCGAGGTGGGGGAGCTGACGCGCCAGCTCGTCCCACAGGACGCTCGCCCGCGCCGCGAGCTGCGCGTGCTCGACCGAGCAGTGCGCGTGGCGGAGCATGCGACCCGCTCCCAGCGAGTAGCCCGTTCCCGGGCTCGGGTCGAACAGGGCGACGCTCGCGCCGGCGGCGCGAAGCCACCAGGCGCAGCACAGGCCGATGATGCCCCCGCCGACGACGGCGACGTCGGGCGCTGTGCCTGATATCCGTGATGGCGTGGCCATCCACCACGACGCTACCGCGCGCCCGCCGCTGACCGCGGGCGAGCGATGGACCCGGTCGGCGCTGGAGGAGCTGCGCGCCCGCAGGTTCACTCCCGCCGCGTGGGTGCGCTTCATCGGAGCGTCCGCCGCTCGCTCGCTCGAGGACCTGCGGCGGCGGCCCGACCTCGCCCGGCAGGGGGCCGCCGCGGTGATCGGCGGCGGGGTGCCCTGGCTCGCCGGTCGGCGCTGGGGTGCGCTCGGCTGGTGGAGCGCCGTCGGAGCCATGCTCCTCACCCACGTCGGGATGGTGGAGGGGCCAGCCGGAGAGCGCAGATCCGGCATCGGGGCGGCCAACGCGGTCAGCCTGGCCCGAGCGTGGCTGGTTCCCGCGATCGCCGGAGCCCGCGACCGGAGGGTCGTCGCCAGCCTGGCCGCCGTGGCATTCGCGAGCGACGCGCTCGACGGTCCGCTCGCACGAGCGCGGGGCGAGGAGACACGGCTCGGCGCGCAGATGGACCATGCCGTCGACGTGGCGCTGACGATGGTCGTGGCCGACACCGCCCGCCGGCGCGGGTGGATCCCGACATGGGCTGCCGCCGCGGTGGCCGCCCGATATGCGGTCCCGGTGGTGGCCGTCACGGTCCACTACTTCGCGAGGGCCGAGGCGCCGCCCCGCGGCCGCTTCCTTCCGGCCCGCGGGGCCGGCGTCCTGGTGGCGACCGGTCTCGTCGGGTCCGCGTTCGGCCGTCGCCGCGTCTGCGAGGGGCTCGTCGTCGCGGGGGTCGGGTGGGGGTCGCTGCTGGCGGTGGCGTCCACGGTCCGATCGCTTCGAGAGGCGTGACCCACCCCAAGGTCGCTCGACAACAAGTCTCTTGAACTCAAGAGATATTCGACTACGTTCCTTGGGGTGATCGTCAAGTCCCACTTCACGCCCTGGTCGATGGTCCGCTACGTGCGCGGCGAGCTCGCGCTCGGCGCGGTCGCCGGGCTGGTGGCGTGGGGGCTCGTCGATGTGGCGGGCCTCAAGCAGCTGGTGCTCCCCATCGCCGTTGCCACGGTCCTCGGCACCGCGCTCGGGATCCTGCTCGCCGTCCGTGCCAACACGTCCTACGCGCGCTGGTGGGAGGCGAGCGGCGTCTGGGCCGAGATCACGGGGCTGTCGCGGAACCTGATGCGGGTGGTCGTCGCCGTGTCGGAGAGCAAGGGCCTCGACGCCTCGCAGACGCGGGAGTTCCAGACCGACATCGGGCGGCGGCAGATCGCCTTCGCGCATGCCGTCCGCGCCGATCTGCGGGGCGAGGCTCGCTCCGAGGCGCTCCGCTGGATGAGCGAGGACGAGCGGCCGGACGCGCGGTCGGCCGACAACCTGCCGCTGATCATCCTCGAGCTGCAGAGCCGCCGGATCTTCCGTGGCTTCGATCAGGGGATGGTGGCGGGGCTCGAGAACTTCCAGATGGAGGTGGCGCTCGCCGGACTGGCGCGGCAGCAGGCCCTGGCCGAGCGCCTCGCGACCCAGCCGACGCCACGGACCTACTCCATCTTCAGCCGGTACTTCGTCCACATCTTCGTCGTGGTGTTTCCGTTCGCGCTGCTGGACGTCGTCTCGGAGCGCGCCTGGGTCGTGATCCCCGCGACGCTGATCGTGGCGTTCGCCTTTCGGATGGCCGAGCAGATCGGCGCGGTCGTCGAGCGGCCGTTCGGCGGGACGATCCAGGACGTGCCGATGAGCTCGATCTGCATCGATCTCGAGCGAGACATCCTCGAGCTGGCGGGGGTGAAGGAGCGCCCGCCGCCGCCCCGGCCGGTGGCGGGCTACCTCTGGTGAGCGCTCACCGGGAGTCCGGCTGAGGAACCGGCCGCGTCGGCGCCGCCGCGATGTGCGAGCAGGGCGGGGCCGGCTCGGGCGCGGGTCGGGGCGCGCGGTTTCGAATGAACACGGCCGAGATCAGCCCGGCGCTCGCGGCCAGGATCGCGGCCACGACCATCGCCCACGTCATGGCCGACTCGGCCGCGCTGGCGGCCGCGTCGGTCACCACCTCGGCCGCGGTTGGGTCGAGCCCCTCGGTCGGCGCGGGCGCCAGCGGGGATGCCTCGACGTCGTCGAGGGCCGCGTTCGCCTCTGCGGACGTGACCGGGACATCGCCGAGCTCGGATCCGGCTCGCCACGCGATGATCGCGCCGAGCAGCGCGATCCCGAGCAGCCCGGCGACCCGCGAGAGCATGTTGTTGACGCCCGAGGCGAGGCCGGACCGGTTGGCGCTCACCGAGTCCATGACGGCGGTCGTGAGCGGGGCGACCGTGATCGCCAGCCCGAGCCCGAACAGCACGAGGCCGGGGAGGACCTCGAGCAGGTAGCTCGTGTCGCGGTCGATCCCGGCCAGGAGCAGCAACCCGAGCGCGGCGATCACCGGCCCGACGGCCATGAACCAGCGCGGGCCGAACCGATCGCCGAGCGCCCCCATCCGTGAGCTCAGCGTGAGCATCAGGATGGTGACCGGCAGTAGGGCCGCGCCCGCCGCCACGGCCGACCAGCCGGCGATCCCCTGCAGGAAGATCGGGATCAGGAAGAACGCTCCCGACAGCGCGGCGTAGAGCCCGATCGTGGCCAGGTTGGCGGCGGTGAAGTTCGGTCGCCGAAAGAGCCAGCCGGGCATCAGCGGGTTGGCGACGTGCCGCTCCACGATGGCGAAGAGGGCGAGACAGATGGCGCCCCCGATCAGCGAGCCGAGGACGAGCGGGTCGCCGAACCCTCGGGTCGGGCCCTCGACCAGTCCGTAGGTCGCAAGACCCAACCCCGCCGCCACCAGGACCGCACCCGGGATGTCGATCCACCCGGTCTCCTGCTCGTCGCGGCTCTCCTTCACCCCCCACAGCACGAGCACCACGGTCGCGGCGATCACGGGCACGTTGATGAAGAAGACCCATCTCCATCCGGCGCTGTCGACGAGCAGGCCTCCGACGAGCGGGCCGAGGGCAGCCGCCAGACCCGACCACGCCGCCCACGCTCCGATGGCCGAGCCGCGCTCCGACTCGTCGAACTCGGCGGCGATGATCGCCAGCGTCAGGGGCACCAGCAGCGCCCCGGCCAGCCCCTGCAGGGCCCGGAACAGGATCAGCAGCTCCACGCTTGGCGCCAGGCCGCAGATGAGCGACGTGACCCCGAAGCCCACGAGCCCGATCAGGTAGACGCGCTTGCGGCCGTAGCGATCGCCGAGCGCTCCGCCGACCAGGAGCAGCGCCGAGAGCGCCAGCAGGTAGGAGTTGACGACCCAGGTCTGGTCGGCGAGCGTCGCGCCCAGGTCCTCCTCGATCTTCGGGAGCGCGACGCCAACGACCGTCCCGTCGAGGATGACGATCGAGAGTCCGAGGATGCTCGCGACGAGCGTCGCCCGCCGCCGGGCGCCGGTGCTGCGGGCGGATGCGTCCCCGAAGCGGGATGCGCGACCGGACACCCGTCCACCGTATCTCGCCCGGTCGGCCGGGCGCCGTCGGCGCCAGCGCGATCAGCGGCCTGCGGCGATCAGCCATGCCGGCGTCGCCATGCTGTTCACTGTGTGCGTTCGGGTCGCCCGTCGAGGTGGCCGAGTCAGGACTCCGGGACGGACCTGCGCGTGGGCTCGAGCGAGACACGGGAACCGCCAGAGGCAGAACCCGCGGTGGATGCCTCCCGCCGCACCCACCTGGCGAACGAGCGCACCTATCTCGCGTGGTGGCGGAGCGGCCTGGCCGCGATCGCCCTCGCGGTCGCGATCGGCGCCGTCCTGCCGCAGCTGTCCGACGGCGACAGCGATACCGGCCTGGTCGGTGTGGGGGTGGGGTTCGGCGTCCTCGGCGTGGCGGTGGTGATCTACGGGGCCGTTCGCGAGCGGGTCGTGGCGCGCGCGCTCGCCGCGGGCGGCTACGAGCCCCTGCCAGCCCGTGCCACCGTGGCACTGGCCGCCGCCGCCGCCCTGCTCGGAATCGCGGCCGTCGTGGTGGTCCTGCTCGACTGACGGCCACACCGAGCCCAGGGGCCATGCCGGAACGACTCTGCGACCATTGGGCCCCATTTCGCGCGATTGGAGGCCGATGGCCGAGCCGGTGAATCCATACGGGGGTGGTCCTGGGACAGGGATCACGCTTCCCGACTACTTCCGACCGACGCCATCCGTCGTGAGCCGCAACCAGTACTACCCCGGGACGGAAGAGCTCGGTGAGGACGAGATGCGCATCTCGTTCGTCGGCAGCACCCCGTTCCCGCCCCGTCTGGATCAGGCCGGCACCGCGATCATGGTCGAGCTCGGCAACGGCGAGCGCCTGTTCTTCGACTTCGGGCCGGGCTGCCTGCGGAACATCATCGCCATGCAGGTCCCCCAGCAGGAAGTGCAGGACATCTTCATCACGCACCTGCACGTCGACCACTACCACGACCTCTCCTACCTCCTTCCGTTCTCCGCGTGGTCCGGGCGCTACGTGCCGCTCCGGGTCCACGGGCCGTCGGGACGGACGGCGGAGCTCGGAACGCAGGGCATGGTCGACGGCATGAAGCAGATGCTGCGCTGGCACCTGGAGGCGTTCGACCACTTCCCGATCGGCGACGGATACGAGGTCGACGTCAACGAGTTCGACTGGACCGACGACAACGGCGTCTGCTTCGACCGCAACGGCGCGCAGGTCCGTCACTGGCGCCGCTCGCACGCCAAGGACGGCGCGAGCGCGTACCGCCTCGATTGGAACGGGCTCAGCTTCGTGTGGACGGGGGACGGCCGGCCGGACGAGCTGACCGCCGAATACGCCGCCGGCGTCGACGTCTTCGTGACCGAGTGCCAGACGGACACGGCGCGCCTGATCCAGCAGAAGTACGGCCTGCCGGAGTGGCTCTACAACTACACGATCGACACCCACCACACGCCGCACTACGCGGTCGGGTACCTGATGGATCGGATCCAGCCTCGGCTCGGGATGGTCACCCACATGGAGTACGAGGAGGACCTGATCAACGAGACGATCGCGGGCATCAGGGCCCACTGGAACGGCTTCTTTGCGTTCGGCGCGCCCGACGTCGTCACCGTCAACGTGACCGGGGACGCGATCTGGATTCGTCGGGCGGTGCTTCCGGGGCTCACCGGAGCCCGGATCCCGGACTTCAGGAAGGTCCTCGGCACCGACGTCGTCCCCGAGTCGCTCGAGCTGCCGAGGCCCCGACTTCCGCGGGAGCGCCAGCAGGAGGCGAGCATTCGCGAGCTGGAGATCGATCCCGCCGCCTACTACCCGCGCGACGTCTACCGCGAGCCGCTCACCGAGCTCCCCGATCCCCTGGCGATGCCCCTGCGGCAGATCATGGAGAACTTCGGCTACGACGTGGGCCAGTGAGTGGCTGACCCTCGGGGCGAGCCGGCGCCGCTCACCCTCCTGACCGGGTTCCTCGGCGCCGGCAAGACGACGCTCCTCAACCGGATGATCGCCGCGAGCGACGGTCTCCGGCTCGGGATCCTCGTCAACGACTTCGGAGACGTCGACATCGACGGGGAGCTCGTCGTCGGCGTCGAGGACGACGTGATCTCGCTGGCGAACGGGTGCGTCTGCTGTCAGATCCGCGACGATCTCGTCGGCGCGGTCGATCGCGTGCTCGCCCGGCAGCCCCGCCCGGAGCACCTGGTGCTCGAGGCGAGCGGCGTCTCGGATCCGATGTCGCTGATCGCGACGTTCGCCGACCCGGGAATGGCCTCCCAGATCGACCTCGACGGTGTGATCGCGGTCGTCGACGCCGACCAGTTCCTGTCGGATGCGTCCCTGCTCGAGCTGAAGCTCCGCCAGGTCGTCTGCGCCGACCTCGTCGTGCTGAACAAGTCGGACCTCGCCGGGCCCCCGGGCGTCGAGGCCGTCGAGGAGTGGATCGCGGGTCGGGCCCGCCGCATCAGGATCATCCCGACGAGCGAGGCCGACGTCCCCCTCGAGATCCTCCTCGGGGCGCGGCAGGACAGGCCCGAGGTCCGGCCGGAGCCCTTGGACGCGCACTCGCACGGCTTTGCGACCTCGACCTTCGTCTCGGAGGCGCCGCTGTCGCTGGCCCGGCTGGAGGACGCCGTCCGCTCCCTGCCGGGGTGGGTCTATCGCGCCAAGGGTCTCGTCCGCTCAGTCGAGCGGCCGGGGGAGCGCACGGTCCTCCAGCTCGTCGGTCGCCGGCTCCGGCTGAGCCACGACGGCTGGGGCGACTCGCCGCACGAGACCAGGATCGTCGTGATCGGCAGGTCGGACCTGTACGACCCAGCCGTGATCGAGTCCGAGCTCGGCAACTGCGTCGTGGACGAGCCCGCGGCCATCCCCCGGTGACGCCCGCCCGGGGCGCTCGGCGGCGGGGCCGCCGGGGTGCTGTGTGACGAACGCCATCCACCAGACCACCGACTCCGCGAGACCGCTCGGCGAGCGCTCGGAGCGGGCGCCCGACGAGCGGCGCTCGATGAGGGAATCGCTGGCCGCGCTCGCGTCGCCGTGGTCGCTCGTGGTGATCGCGGTCAGCATCGCCGTCGGCGCGCTGCTGCGCGGATGGAACCTGGACGGGCTCGATCAGCGGGCCGGCGAGGTGCTGACCGAGGAGCGCGCCCGCGCGCCGCTCGGCACGGCGATCGAGTCGATCGCGATGCCCCGCAACCAGGCGCCGCTCTACTTCCTGATGCTCCGCGTCGTCCCCGGTGGCGTGCTCGAGTTCCGGCTCGCCAACGTCGTGCTCGGTGTGATCGCGATCGCGCTCGTGTTCGTCGCGATCGCGATCGTCCTGCGGAGCCCGACGATCGCCTTGTGGAGCGGTGCGCTGTTCGCCGTCAGCCCGATGGCGGTCCTCCTCTCGCGGATCGCGCGCCCCTACCCGCTCCTGCTCGTGCTCGGGCTCGCCGCGGTGATCGCCTTCTTCGTGCTGCTGCGAGGGCACCGGACCCGCGTGCTCTGGGTGGCGTTCACGGTCCTGAGCGCGCTCGCGTTCCTCACCCACTACTCGGCGCTCGCCCTGATCCTGGCCCAGGCGGTCGCGATCGCGTTCAGGCGTCCGCTCGACCGAGCGTTCGCGCGTGCCTGGGCGATCTCGCAGGCGGTCGCCGCGGTTCCCGTCGTGGCATGGGCCGTCTACACGCTCACCGCGCCCCGTGAGTCCGGAGTCGGAACCGACGTGCCGGGCCCCGAGCTCCTGACGCTGCCGCGCACCATCGGCAACCTCGCGCTCGGCACGGCAATCGAGTGGACCTGGTGGGTCGTGCCGGGCACCGTGGCCGCGGCGGTGGGCCTCGCCGCGGGTGCCGTCTGGGCCGCGCGGAGGCGATCCAGCTCGTCCGAGTTCCTGCTGACCATCCTCCTCGCCACGTTCCTGCCGCTCATCACCGTGGCGCTGCTCGTCACACCCAAGTACAGCGACCGGTACATCGCGATCGCCCTTCCCGCGCTGCTGGCGATCCTCGCCGCCGGCTGGATCCGCACCCGGCTCGCGCCGGTCGCGACCGCTGGCCTGGCGCTCGTCCTGGTCACGGCGACGGCGGTGATCGGGGTGGCGGTGCTCGACGAGGACGAGCCCCGCACCGAGTGGTCGGGCGCCGCTGGCGTCGTGGTGGAGGAGGCCGGGCCGAACGACCTCGTGGTCTTCCAGCGCTGGACGACCCGAGAGGCGTTCCTCGACGCGGTGCCGGAGGGGTCGGAGCTCGCTGCGCCGACAGTCGTTCTCGACGAGGTGTCGGGCACGGAGGACGCCGAGCGGGCGGCGGACCGGGTCTTCGTCGTCTACCGGAACCCGATCGAGGACTTCCACACCGGTGGCTACCGCGCTTTTGATCCGTTCACGCCGGGCCTGGCGCAGATGTCGGACTGGCTGATCGAGCGCCGGGAGCGAATCGAGGGAGAGGACGAGTTCGTCGGGATCCGGGTGTTCCAGATACCGGGTGGCGACATCGCCACCGAGCCGACACGTGCCGAGGCGGGCGACTGAGTTAGTCGCGCCTAACTGTTCTGCTAGTCTCACCAAAGTGAGCGGGACGAACGAGACAGCGACCAAGACGAGCCTGGGGCTCTCGGGCGTGCCGGAGACGATGCTCTGGCCGCTCTGGAACCGCGCTGTCGAAGCGGCGCGCGGCGATCGCCTCATCGAGGATCCGATGGCGGCGCAGCTGGTCGAGTCGATCGACTACGACTTCGCCGGCAGCTTCAAGAAGCCGACGGTCTTCCATCCGATTCGCGCGCGCGTGGGTGACGACCTGATTCGGGACTACCTCGTCCGCGCGGGGCTGGATGCGGCCGTCGTCGCGCTCGGCGAGGGGCTCGACACGCAGCGCTGGCGGGTCGCGGCCGACGGCGTGCCGTGGATCACGGTCGACGTGCCCGAGGCCATCGAGGTGCGCCAGCGGCTCCTCCCGGCGGACGACGCGGTGCGGACGATCGCGTGCTCGGCACTCGATCGGGCCTGGATGGACGCGGTTCCCGCCGATGCGACGCCGTTCGTCTCCGCCGCCGGCCTGCTCATGTACTTCGAGGAGGCCGAGGTCCGCTCGCTGCTCGGCGACATCGCCGCCCGGTTCCCGGGCGCGGACGTGTTCTTCGACACCATCACGCCCGCCATCTCAGCCAAGACCCTGCGCGGGCTGAAGGTCGCCCCGAGCTACACGGCGCCGCCGATGCCGTGGGGGATCGTGGTGGACGATCTGACCGAGTTCGTGGAGTCGGTCCCGGCGCTGCGTCCGGTGACGGTCCAGAGCTACGCCGATCCGTTTCCCAAGCGGACGCGCCTGTATCGGCTGCTCTCACGCATCCCGGCCTTGAGGCGCCGATATGCCGGTGGGCTCGTTCATGCCCGCGCAGTCGCGGGAGCGTGAGTAGGCCGACGCGGTCGGCAATGTGCGCGTCCAGTTCGGCCCCCGGCCGGTGAGGGGGTTCGTCGATCGCCGGCGCCCGGCTATCGTCGGGGCACCGCGATCCGATCGGAGGTGCACCGATGGCCGATGAGCCGACCCTGTCGCCGGAGACCTCGGACATGGCCCACGCGGCGAAGGGCCGCGGATTCGAGCTCGTCTTCGGGACCGACGGCGAGCTCGCCGTCTGTCAGGTCGTGCGGGCCGACGCGACGGTGACCGAGGCCAAGGCGAGCACGCACGACGAGGCGGCACAGAGCGCCCTGGCGCAGCTGGACCAGGTCGAGGAGGCGTCGATCGAGTCGTTCCCGGCGTCGGATCCGCCGGCCTGGAACGAGGAGACCATCTAGGTCTCGGCGGACTCGGTGCCGGTCACTGCCCTGCCCAGCGGCCATAGCTGCGAGGCAGAGAGCTGGAGGCCGAGCCCCATCGTCGGGTAGGCGTGGGGGACCTGGGCGAGCCGGCCGACGAACGCGTTGGTGCGCATGAGCAGGGCGGCCTCGTTGACGAGCTCCCCGGCCGAGGGGCCGACCACGTGGGCTCCGAGCAGCTGCCCGCCCCCGGTGCTGCCGATGATCCGCCGCGGGCCGGTGATCAGCTTCACGAAGCCGGTCGTCTGACCGAGAATCCGCGCCCGATCGTGCTGGGCCATCGGGAGCGTCGTGACCTCGATCCGCTTGTGTCCGGCCCGGGCCTGGTCCTCGGTCAGTCCGACCCGGCCCACCTCCGGGTCGAGGAAGGTCACCCACGGAACGGCTGAGAGGTCGACGGTGGCCTTCTTGCCGGCGGCGTTGCGGCCGGCGACGACGCCTTCGGCGCTCGCGACGTGGGTGAACTGAAGGCCTCCGGTGACGTCCCCCGCCGCCCAGGCGTTCGGCGCGGCGGTCCGCATGTGCTCGTCCACCGCGATCCCGGCATGGGTCCAGGTGGCGCCGAGGCGCTCGAGACCGAACCCCGCGGTTCGTGGTGCACGTCCGGTCGCGACGAGCACCGCGTCGCCGAAGACGACCTCGGCGTCGCCGTGGGCGTCGCCCGCGACCAGGGCGACCCGATCGCCCTCCTGGCGGGCACCGGTCACCGTCCAGCCGGCACGGATGTCGAGGCCCTCGTCGGCGAGGATGTCGGCGACGGCCGCGGAGGTGTCGCGGTCCTCGATCGGCAGGAGGCGCTCCTCCTGCTCGAGCACGACGACCTCGGTGCCGAGCCGATTGAACGCCTGCCCGAGCTCGAGCCCGATCGCCCCGCCGCCGAGCACCAGCAGGCGCGAGGGCTGGCGCTCGAGCGAGAAGACCGTCTCGTTGGTCAGGTGCGGGATGTCGCGGAGGCCCGGGATCGGGGGCAGCGCCGGATCCGACCCGGTCGCGACCACCGTCGTGTCGAAGCGGTGCTCGACGCCGTCGATCGAGATCCGGTTGGGGTCGAGGTACTCGGCCCGACCGTGGCGCACCGTGACCCCCGTGCCCGCGAACGCGTCGGCCTGCTCGTCCGCGGCGATCGCGTCGACGACACGGTCCTTGTGGGCCATCAGCTCGGAGAAGTCGACGGCGAGCCCGTCCGAGACGATGCCCCACTCGCGCGCGGACCGGGCGTGCCAGTACGCGCGGGCGACCTCGATCAGGGTCTTGCTCGGCACGCAGCCGGTGAACGTGCACTCGCCGCCGAGCCGCGCCTCGCGCTCGACCAGGAGCACCTGGGCGCCCTCGACGGCCGCGGCCCTGGCGGCCATCATGCCGGCGGCTCCACCGCCGACCACGACGACATCCCAGGTCTCGGCGGCCACGAGAATCAGCGTAGCGCCATGGCCCGATCCTCTGGCGGCTGGCGGCTTCGGATGGGAGCATCGGCGCCGATGTCTCCGACCCGCCTCCGATGACCGCGGCGCTCTGGGTCACCGCGGCGCGGATCGCGGCCATCCCGTTCGTGATGGCGCTGATCCTGATCGACGTTCCCGGCGGGCGCTGGTGGGCGGCGGCCGTCTACGCCCTGGCGGCGGTCACCGACAGCCTCGACGGGTGGCTCGCCCGCTCCCGGGGCGAGGTCACGGTGGCGGGGGCGTTCCTCGATCCGCTCGCCGACAAGCTCCTGGTCGCCGGTGCGCTGATCGCGCTGCTGGAGGTCGGTGACATGCCCGCCTGGGCGGCCATGATCATCCTGGCGCGCGAGTTCGCGGTCACCGGTCTGCGGCTCGTGGCGGCCTCGGAGGACCTCGTCATCCCGGCGTCGCGTCTCGGCAAGGCGAAGACGCTGACCCAGAACGTCGCGATCTTCGCGATCATCCTGCCGCACCCCTTCAAGGAGATCGACGCGCCGCTCCTCTATCTGGCGGTCGCGATGACGGTGCTGAGCGGGCTGTACTACTTCCTGGTCGCGCGCCGCCGCCTGTTCGATCGCAAGTCGCCCTCCCGCAGCCTGCCGGACGAGCATTGACCGAAGCCCTCGCCCTCGTCATCGCCTATCTGCTCGGCTCGATCCCCTCGGGGTATCTCGCGGGTCGGGCACGCGGAATCGACATCAGGACCGTCGGCTCCAAGAACATGGGGGCGACCAACGTCTTCCGGACCCTCGGCAAGGGGATCGGGATCGGGGTGATGGCGGCGGACATCGCCAAGGGCGTCCTGGCGGTGGTGATCGCGCGCCTCATCACGGACGATCCGTGGCCGCTGGTCGCGGCCGGCATGGCGATCGTCGGCCACGTCTTTCCGGTGTGGCTGAGGTTCAAGGGGGGCAAGGGCGTGGCCACCGGCGCCGGGGTCATCCTCGGGCTGACCCCGATTCCCTTCGCGATCCTCTTCGCCGGCTGGGTGGCGATCGTGGCGGCGACGCGGATCGTCTCGATCGCCAGCATCACGTGCGCCGCGGCCTACCCCGTGCTGGTGTGGGTCTTCGGAGGGGGGCTGGCGGAGATCGTCTTCGCGGTGGTCGTGTCGGCTGGGGTCATCTTCCTCCACCGCAAGAACATCGCCCGGCTGGCCAGGGGCGATGAGCTGCGGATCGACCTGCCGGGCAGGCGAGCCAAAGCCCGATGAGAGGTCCCGACGGGCTGCGCCCGTCGGGGGCCATCAATCGGAGCCCAACGCCTTGCCTTTCTACTTCGGCCGGTCACTTCACCCTGAGGGCACGCCCAATGGGGCATCACCAGACGGACAGACTGCCCTCAGGGTGAAGCGCTGCGCCCTGCGCGTCGGCGACTGACCACGGAAGACACCGGTGCGACGACCTCAGGTCGTCACCCAAGCTCGTCCGTGGTCTGCGCCTCCTTGCCACTGAGCCACTCGCTGAGCGTCACGTGGTGCGGGCTCGGCTCGCCCTCGGCGAGCTCGCGTCTGATCTCCCCGAGGCTGCCCGAGCGCTCGGCCTCCACGTCGTGGGTGTGGATGGTCTCGAAGTTCTCCTGGTGGGCACGAACGAACGCGCCGTCCGGAAGGTCGGGGAACCGCTCGACGACGCTCCGGACCATCTCCCGGACGCTGTCCTCGACGAAGCGGGGCCGCCGGTGCGCGCGATCGACGACGTACTGCTCGTCGGGGCGCTTCAGCACCTCGTAGATCTCGGACGACATCGAGTCCTCGGCGATCTCGAGCAGCGTCTCGGCCGGCACGTCGCGCCCGTCCGGCACGCCGACGAGCAGGGTCGCCCGCGCTCGCTGGTTGTGCGTCGCCACCGGGACCAGCCGGACGATCCGCTCGATCTCGTCGTCGTCGAACCCGTCGTCGGCGAGGGCGTCCGATGCCTGGGCGCGAATCAGCTCCTGAGCGCACGGGCACGCGTTCATTCCCTGCGCCGACACGCCGACGGCCCTTCTGCTCGAGGCCGGGCCCACCGCCGCGATGCCGATCAGGCCGTACGTCTCCTGCGTGCGCACGCCGGTCACGGGAGTGGTCTTCTCGAGCGGGTAGCTGGCGTCGATCGTGACCTCGCTGCGAAGCGCGTCCTGGGAGGCGACCACCCGCCGGGCGATCGTCTCGGCCAGCGCCTCGACGTGGAGCGCCTCGCCGAGCACGACCTCGTCGATCGCCTGGTTGATCGTCTCCTCGAAGCGCGACATGTGGACGCCCTTCTGCTCTGGGTTGAGGTCCACCGCGCAGGTGACCTCCGCCTGGAACAGTTGCTCACGGCCGTCGTGGAGGATCCGGATGGCCTTGGCGGATCGGGTCACTCCCGCCCGCGTGAGCGAGATCCGCGCCGGTGGCGCGGACTGCTGCAGGTCTGGCAGCTGGCGCGACTCTGTCGCCATGGTGTGCTCCCCTTCGTCGTGCGCGCTCGCGAGTCGACGCGGCGCGGGGCGGGCAGCGCCTCGACCGGGTCTCCGGAGTCTGGCGCGTGAAGGTTCGATGGTCTCGGATGATTGTGGCCGGTATCGGTCGCGACACAAGGGGGACGCCCCTCGGCACACCACGGGCGAACGAGCGGGGTGGCCGCCCACCTATACTCCAGATCCGGTTGGGCTCGCGGAAGGGGTCCTCGATGGAGACAAACGCTCGGACCCGTCGCGGGAAAGCCGACGCTGGACTCCCCGAGGCCGAAGAGGTCCGCAACCTCCTGGCGGAAGGCCGGGAGAAGGGCTTCCTGACCTACGCCGAGATCGCCGCTGCGCTCGAGGGGCTGTCGGTCACCCGCGAGCAGGTCGAGGAGTTCCACGCCCACCTCGCCGAGATCGGCGTCGACGTGGTCGAGCGCGAGGATCCGGCCACCGCCAACCAGGGTCCCGAGCTGGACCTGGCGGTCGAGCCGAGCATGGACAGCCTGCGCCTCTACCTGCGCGAGATCGGCCGTGTCGACCTGCTGACCGCCGAGGAGGAGGTCGAGCTCGCCAAGCGGATCGAGCTCGGCGACATGGAGGCCAAGGCGCAGATGGTCGAGGCCAACCTGCGGCTGGTCGTGAGCATCGCCAAGAGCTACCTCGGCCGAGGGCTGTCGCTGCTGGACCTGATCCAGGAGGGCAGCCTCGGGCTGATCCGCGCCGTCGAGAAGTTCGACTACCGGCGCGGCTACAAGTTCTCGACCTACGCGACGTGGTGGATCCGGCAGGCCGTCACCCGCGCCATCGCGGACAAGTCCCGCACCATCCGGATCCCGGTCCACATGGTCGAGAAGCTCAACAAGGTCGTGCACTCGGAGCGCCAGCTCGTGCAACGGCTGGGGCGTGACCCGACCCCCGAGGAGATCGCCGCCGAGCTCCGGATGGACCCCGACGAGGTCAGGGACATCCTCGGGATGGCGCAGATGCCGGTCAGCCTCGAGAAGCCGATCGGCGAGGAGGAGGAGTCGGCGCTCGGGGACTTCATCGAGGACGAGACCGCGCCGTCGCCGTTCGACGAGGCGGCCATGCACCTCCGCCAGGCCGACGTCTACCGGGCGCTCGAGGCCCTGCCGGAGCGCGAGCGCCGCGTCCTCGAGCTGCGGTTCGGTCTGCAGGGCGAGCAGCCGCGCACGCTCGAGGAGGTCGGCCGGGCGTTCGGCGTCACCCGGGAGCGGATCCGCCAAATCGAGAACAACACGCTCCGAAAGCTCCAGAGCATGGCCGAGTCATCGGCCCTGCGGGACTCGGCTTAGCGCACTCGTCGTCGACCGATTCGGACTACGGCAAACCGGGTGAACGACGACCACCAAGGGCGGTGTCAGGCGACGGCAGGTGGAGCGAGGCGATCGGCGCGCTTGGTCGCTGTTCTCTTGGCGGCTCTGGCGGTCGCCTCCGGAGCTGCCGCCCCGCCCGCTGCGGGCCTGATGACCGCCCCCACAGCCGTACCGTTCTCGGAGGGCTCGAGCGCGGACATCTCCGGTGGGCAAGTGCTCGTTGCGAGCAGCGCAGGGCCAGCCACCGTTGTCGTACGCGCTCGCGTCCGCAGCGGCCGCTGGAGGACCGTCGCCCGGGTTCCCGCCCCCGGCCTCGAAGGCCAGATCACGGTTCTCGGAACTGCTCGGGGTGCGGCACTCGTCGTATGGGTCGACAAGTCACAGGGCGTCCGGCACGTGCGAGCAATCGAGCGAGGAGCTCGACGTGCTGCCTTCAGTGCTCCTCAGATTCTGTCCTCCCTCACGGGGCCGGCCCGTCGAGTACGCGCGGCGGGCACCCAGGCCGGGTTCCAAGCGGTTGTCTGGGAGATGGACGATCACCGCGATGCGACGAGCTATTCGATCTACCGCAGAACCGGAGGAGGGTGGACTGCTCCCGCCGTCTTGCCGTCCGGGTCTCCATGGGTGCTTGCGGACCTGTCGGTCGGGCGCTTCGGTTTGGGTGCAGTGTTCGAGAGTCGGAACCTCGACCCGACTCTGACGATCACGGCGTCATCAGGTGGCGGCGCCTGGATCGAGCCCGAGGTGCTGACCGAGAGTCCCGCGAGCTTCGTCGCGATGGGTCGGCCTGCGGGCCGAGACTGGAGAGTCGGTAGCGCCAAAGGGGGGCGACCCATCGGGATATGGATGGAGTTGGCCTGGTTTGGCCGGGAGGTCTTCTGCCTGCGCGCCCGACTCTTCGGCGGCATGGGCGGAACGCAGACCGTTGTGTGCGGCTCCGACCCGTTCCTCGAGTACAGCTGGCATGCGCTGCCGGACGCGGCCGGCGGACCGATCGTCGCCCGAACGAATGCGAAGGGCGCGATCGAGGTCTTCCGGATCTCGCCCAGCGGTTCCACGTCTCGACGCATCACCCGGTTCAGGATCGTCGAGTCGGGCACTTGGATCGTGCAAGGCATTGATCAGGTCCGGCGCGGTCGTATTCGCCTGCTTCTCTTCTCCGAGAGCAGCCGGGATCGGAGTGGGCCCGGCGTTGCGCTCGTCACGCTCTCTCGTGGGGGCAAAGTGCTCTCGCGACGGACTGTCGTTCGCGATCGCGGTACCGGGATCGCCGGCCTCTCCTCGTTCGAGACGGCTCTCGGTGGCATCTATTGGCAAGTGCCGAACATTCCCCGCCCGTCCCGCAATCGAGCGGGGATCGTCGCTGTCGGCGCGATCTAGCGGCCCGGGGCCCGGGGGTAGTGAGGACGGCGCGCTGAGCCTCAGCCGGACATTCTTGGCCCGGGGGGCGCTAGAACCGGCTCAGCGTCTGCGCCCGAACGACATCGGGCATGCGCCGCGGCACCGCGGCGAGCCGGTAGCCCACCCGATGCTGGGTCTGCACGTAGGTGTACTGGCCGCCGACCTCGTCCACCTTGCGGCGCAGGCGTCGGACCAGGACGTCGACCGAGCGGTCTCCGTGGCCGCGCTCCCCGCCCCAGACCTTGCGGTAGATCTCGTCGCGGGACAGCGCGCGGGCGCGCTCCTCGGCCAGGGTCAGCAGCAGGCGAAACTCCATGGGCGTGAGGTCCGCGGGACGACCAGCGACCTCGGCCGTGAGCCGCTCGGGGTCGATGCGCAGGTCCCCCTCGATGATCGGCACGCGCTCGTTGTCGGGGTTGGCGGCGGCCGCCCGGCGGAGCGCCGCGCTCACCCGCGCGCTCAGCTCTCGCATCGAGAACGGCTTCGCCATGACGTCGTCCGCTCCGAGCCCGAGCACCTCCACCCGGTCGTGCTCGTTGGTCCGCGCCGTGACGACGATGATCGGAAGCTGCGGCGCCCACTCGCGCACGCGACGGATCAGGTGCCAGCCGTCCATGTGGGGCAGCATCAGGTCGAGGACGAGCACGTCGGGCACGTCGGCGCTGACGGCGCGCATTCCGGCCAGCCCGTCGCGAACGAGCTGCGTCTGGACCCCGGCGCGGCCGAGGTGGAACTCCATCGCCTCGCCGGTTGCCTCGTCGTCCTCGACGATCAGGATGCGCGGCTGCGGACCAGATGCGTCCATTCTCGACGGCAACCTAATCGAGGGAGTCCCGCGGCGGTTGTCAACGCCGTGACGATGACGTGAACGCGCGGTGAACACGGAATCCACCCAAACACGCTCGGCGACGCCCGGGCGACGCCTCGGCGCGGGACGGGATCCCGTCGTGTGCGTCTTCTGTCGTGCCCCGGTCCCGGGGCGGACGAAGACGCGATTGGCGGAGTCGTTCGGATCGGCGGAGGCGGCGGCGATCTCCACCGCCATGCTGCTCGACGTCGTCGGCTCGCTTCGGGCCGGCGGGCTCGAGGTCGTTGCGGCCGGCGCGGCCGAGAGCGATCGTGGGCCGCTCGCGGCGCTGCTTCCGGTCCCCGTCATCGCCCAGCCGCCCGGCGATCTCGGAGCTCGGATGTCAACGATCCTCGGGCGTCTGACCCGCGAGTCGGGCGGGCCCGCGGCGATCGTCGGCTCCGACGCGGTCACGGTCACTCCGGAGCTCGTCCGACGAGCCGGCCGCGCGCTGGCCGATGGTGCCGATGCGGCGATCTGTCCGGCCGGCGACGGCGGCTACTCGCTCGTTGCGGCGCGGGGGCCGGCTCCCGCCCTGTTCTCCGACGTGGGGTGGAGCTCGAGCCGGGTCGTCGAGCAGACGCTGGAGCGCGCGGCCAGCGCGGGGCTGCGGGTCGCCCAGGTCGGCGTGCTCGACGACATCGACGTCGCATCCGACGTGAGCCGCCTCGCCACCGCGCTGGGCCGAGCCGGCCCCACGTCGACGGCCGTGCGCACGCGGCATCTGATCTCGGCGCTCGGGCTCGGTCCGAGCCGCTGAGGCGGACCGAGCCGGGCGTGTCTCAGCCTACGAGCGCCGCCCGTCGCGCGCGCTCGTGGCGGTCCGCGCTCAGCAGCAGGTCGTCGAGCGTGACCAGCTCGAGGCCCCGGTCCGACGCGGCGCGGCAGATCAGCGGGAGCGCGGGACCCGGGGGCCGGGTCGGCGCGTGCTTGCCCAGGCCACCGTCGCTCAGCCGCAGCACCGTTCCCGGCGCCAGCGAGCGCGAGGCGCGCAGCGCCACGTAGCCGGGGCTCGAGTCGGCGGGCACCCGGGTCGCCGTCGTCCATCCGACCAGGCGGTAGCCGGCGCTCCTCACCGCCGCCCAGGTCGCCGGACCGCGCAGACCGTACGGCGCCCGGAACAGCCGGCTGAGGGCGTCTCGGCCGACGGCGCGCGACACCGCGTCCTCGGTCCGGTGCAGCTGCTCACGGACGTGCCTTGCTCCTCGCAGGACCAGCGCACCGTCGTCGTAGCCGGCGCTCGCGAGCTGATGGCCGTCGGCCACGATCCGGTCCACCACGTCCGGCCGCTCCTCGACCCGGGCTCCGGAGACGAAGAAGGTCGCCGGCACACCCGCGTCCTGGAGTGCGTCCAGCAGCTCGACCGTCGCCTCGGTCGGCGTCGCGTCGAACGTCAGGGCCGCCTTCGGCATGTGTCGTGAGCCCGAGCGGACGACAGGTCCGAGCAGCGGGTTCGTGGGCCGAAACGCCGCGTAGCAGAGCGCGGCGGCCCCGATCCCGAGCGCCGCCCCGCGGGCCGGATGCTGACGCCCCAACGCGATCGCGGCTCCACCGGCCACGGCACCGAGGACCGCGACACGGCGTGCGGTCTGGCCCTTCCCGAGCGGTGCTGACACCCCCGCTTTCCCCCTCGGATGCGACGCCGATGACACGTTGAGAACACGAATGCTACCAACCGGTGAACGACCAACCTCCGGGGCCGGTATTGGCAGACCAAGGGTGCGAGTGCCAGGCATGGGCCGGGCGCGCGATATGATGCGGGGACCGCGCGGCACGAATCGCCGCTTGCGGCTGCCACCGGAGAGACCTTTGCCCACCTATGAATACGAGTGCCCGGACTGCGGGGAGCACTTCGAGGCGTTCCAGCGGATGAGCGACGACCCGATCACGGAGTGCCCCAGCTGTGGGGGGCACAACGTGCGCCGCGTCCTGTTCGCGCCCGCGATCCACTTCAAGGGGAAGGGCTTCTACAACACCGACTACGGCACGCGCCGCCGCGGCGGTGACGGTGAGGGCGCCAAGGACGGCGCTGGCAAGGACGGCGCCGGCGAGAAGGCCGGGGCCACCTCGGGCGGCGACTCATCGGGCGGCGAGAAGTCGTCCGGCAAGACCGTGGGGCTCGACCAGATCTGAGGTCCGCCTGTGCGGCGCGCCGCGCCGCACAGGGGAATCTGCGCCCAGGTCGCTAGGCGGCTGCGGGCTGGAGCAGCTCCAGGTTGGTCTCGATCTCGATCGACGGCGAGACGCTCCGCGCGTTGGGGCAGCGCGCCGCGTGCGCCGCGTGGACCTCCTCGGCGGCCGCGCGGTGCTCCTCGTCCAGCTCGACCTCGTAGTTGACGGTCACCTTGCGCAGGCGCAGGACGTTGTCGTCGTCGGGCACGACCTGGCCGATCGCGGTTCCGGTCACCTTGTCCGGCGTCACCGGGATCTTGGCTCGGAGCATCGACCCCGTGAGCGTGCCGATCAGGCATCCGGCGATCGACGAGGTCAGGTAGTCGAGGGTCGTCGGGAGCGGGTTCACGGCCTTCGCGCCGTAGTGGTCGGCGACGTCGCCGTGCATTCCGAAGTCGAGCACGAGCCCGTCGGGCGGAAGCTCGGCTTGGCGGTCGAGGCTCTTGGTGCCCGGGGTGATCCGCACGGGAATCTCGATGTCGAACGCTGGCATTCGTGCCTCCAGTTGGCTCCAGGACTTTTCAAGCGAACGCTACAGAAACGACTCGATTTTTCGAGCGACTGCCCCAGATGTTCGCGAACGGCCGGTCTCGACGCTACCTTCCCGCCACATGCGAACCGGCCGGCCACGCACGTTCGACACGGACGCCGTCCTCGAGGAGGCCATGGACCAGTTCTGGCGCCATGGCTACGAGTCGACGACGACCCGCGAGCTCGAGGCGTCGCTCGGCATCAACCAGTCGAGTCTCTACAACGCCTTCGGGTCGAAGTCCGAGCTGGCCGACGCGGCGATCGAGCGCTACCAGCAGCGCCTCGACGAGCGCCTGTTTCGGCCGCTGATCGAGGCCGAGGACGGGCTCGGGGCGATCGACGCCTTCTTCACCAGGATCGAGCGGTGGCTGCTCGACGACGGCCGCGGCTGCCTGATGGGTCGGCTCATGGGCGAGGGCGCGGCCCGCGACCCGCGGGTGGCGGCACGCCTCGCCGACTACCGGCAGCGGCTCGCCTCGGCATTGCACGCGGCGCTCGCGACGGCCGCCGAGCGAGGTGAGATCCCCACCGAGTCGGTGGCGCCCAGGACCGAGATCCTCGTCGGTGCCGTGTTCGGCCTGAACATGGCGGTCCAGGCGAGCTTCGGGCCGCAGGCGGTGCAAGCGCTGGCCGAGGCGACCCGGGCCGAGGTGGCGGTGTGGCGTGCCGGCGGAGTGGCCGCCTGAGCGCGTCAGCCGGTCGGGGCGCCGACGTCCCGTCCCCGGCTCACGACATGAACTCGGCGATCTGCTGCTCGTTGGCGGTCGGGTCTCCGATGACGAAGGACTGTCCGCCGATGTTCATCGGCGTTCCGGTGAGGAGGATCCGATCCTCCGGGTCCTGATCGAGGCGGGCCTGCAGCCAGCCGAACTGGAGCATGTCGAGCATCCCGAGGTCGGTGTTCATCGTGTCGACGACCGCGGCGGCCCGCCACGGCGAGAAGGGAAGGCTCGAGAGCGACAGGACCTGGTCCTTCATCGCCGAGATCAGCGCCTGCTGACGCAGCGCCCGCTGGAAGTCGTTGTCGCACCTGCGCACCCGGGCGAACTGGAGCGCCCGCTCGCCGTCCAGGTCGACCTCGCCCTGCGGGAAGCTGACGGTCGTGCCCCCGGAGTACGGGCAGTTGACGAGCTCGGTCGGATTGTCGACGGTCACGCCGCCCAGCTCGTCCACAAGGGTGCCGAAGCCGTTGAACTTGACGACCATGATGTGGTGGATGGGCACGCCGGTGAGGCGCTTGACCGCGTTGATCGCCCCGCGCTGGCCGGCGTAGAAGAACGACGCGTTGATCTTCTGCGCGCCCTGCCCCGGGATCTCCACGCGGTAGTCGCGGGGGATCGACAGCAGCTTGATCTTCCCCTCGCCGGGGTCGAGGCGCATCACCATCAGCGTGTCGGCGCGGCTCCGGGTCTCGCCGGGTCGCGCGTCGCTGCCGACGAGGAGGATGTTCGTCGGGGTGCGGATCATCGCGCCGTCCGGCTCGTCCAGCGCCGCCCGCGCGACCTCCGGCACGCGCGAGTTGGCGTCCGACACCGCTCGCTGGAGCGTGAACAGCCCGGCGCCGGCCCAGACCAGGAACAGGGCCAGCATGCCGAGGGCGATCCGCCATGCCCATCCGCGCGGCCCGGCCCCGCGCAGCGACCAGCGGCCCCGCGAGCGTGGCGCGCGCGGCGGAGGCTCCTGCTTGCTCGACGGCCGGCGGCGCGGGGATGCAGGGTAGGGCGGAGGGGTCGTGCCGCGCCGTTGGCTGGCGCCGTCCTGCCGGTTGATGCGAGCGAGCTCTTCGAGATCGCCGCCACCGCGCGCCCGATACCGCTTGTACCGCTTTGCAGTGGGCACGACCGGCGATGGTAGCGCCGCCCCACGCCGGAGCCGCCGGGCCCGGGCGAGCGCCCGGACGGCTGATCGTGGTCGCCACGCCGATCGGCAACCTCGACGACCTCTCGCCCCGGGCGGCCGCGGCGCTGGCGGGCGCCGATCTGGTCGCGTGCGAGGACACTCGGCGGACCGCGACGCTGCTGCGCCGCGCCGAAAGCACGGCCGACATGCTCCCCGCCCACGCCCACAACGAGGCGGCGCGGGCCGAGGACATCCGTCGCCGCATCGCCGGCGGAAGCGTCGTGGCCCTGGTCAGCGACGCGGGGATGCCCGCGATCAGCGATCCGGGCGCGCGGGTCGTGGACGCGGTCCTCGACGCCGGCCTGCCCGTCGAGGTGGTGCCTGGGCCGAGCGCGCTGACCGCCGCGTTCGCGGTCGCGGGTGAGCCGGACACGCCGGTGGCGTTCGTCGGGTTCTTTCCGCGCAGGAGCAAGGACCGGGCGGAGCTCCTCGATCGCATCGACGCCGCGCGGCTTGCGGTCGTCGGCTTCGAGAGCCCGCGCCGGCTGCCCTCTCTGCTGGCCGACCTGGCCGAACGCGACGCGAGCCGCCGCGTGACCGTTGCTCGCGAGCTGACCAAGCGGCACGAGGAGATCGCGCGCGGGAGCGCGGCGGACCTCGCCCAGCGCTTCGCGACCGCGCCGAAGGGCGAGGTCACGGTGGTCATCGGCGCGAGCCAGCGCGAGGAAGCCCACGATGCCGATGCCCGGGCGGTGGTGGACGTCCTGCTCGGGGCGGGCCTCGGGCCGCGTGCAGCTGCCGATGTCGCGGCCGAGCTCGGGCTGGCGCGGCGGAACGCCGCCTACGAGGCGGCGCTCGAGCGCAACAGGCGCAAGAGCAGGTAGTCCGCCCGGAGGCCTCGCTCCATCGCGGCCTGCCCGAGGCGCCGAAGACGGTCCTCGTCGCCCGCCGCGGCCGCTCGCACGAGCGGCTCCTCCTCGGGCCCGAGCCGCAGGCGGGTCCCCGCGAGCGATGTTCGGTGCGCAAAGCGCCACTGCAGCTCGAAGTCGCTCTCGAGCCGGGACGGCGCGATCACCACCACGTCGGCCGAGAGGTCGACCGGGATGCCGCCCCAGGCCGTCTGGCCGCGCACGCTTCGCATCCGCCGCGCGATCGTGGCCGTCGCCGTGGTGCCGAGCGCGTCCGCAGCCCGCTCGACATCGTCGGGGGCGACCTCGATGTCGAGGTCGCCCGGCACGCCGGGCACTCCCACGAGCGCCCGAGCGGTACCGCCGGTGAGCAGCCACCGGACGTCGGCGCCGTCCAGTGCCTCTGCGACCCACCCGACTGCCGCGGCGATGCCCACGGGAAGCCGGTCCGTAGAATCCGGCCGGTGTCCGACGGGCGTTTCTATCTCACGACTCCGATCTACTACGTCAACGCGGACCCGCATATCGGGCACGCGTACACCACGATCATGTCCGATGTCATCGCGCGCCACCGGCGCCAGCGTGGCGATGACGTCTTCTTTCTGACCGGCACCGACGAGCACGGCTCCAAGGTCGCCGAGTCGGCCGCGGCGGCCGGGCGGAGCCCGCGGGAGCACGCGGACCTCCTCTCGGAGCGGTTTCGCGCGCTCGGCACCGAGCTCGAGGCCTCGAACGACTTCTTCATCCGGACCAGCGACGCCGAGCACGAGCAGGTCGTCGCGCAGGTGCTGTCCCGCCTGCACGAGAGCGGCGACGTCTACAAGGGCTCCTACGGGGGCTGGTACTGCACCGCGTGCGAGGCCTTCTACCGCGAGGAGGAGCTGCTCGAGGGGCGCATGTGCCCGATCCACCGCACGCCGGTCGAGTGGCTCGAGGAGGAGAACTGGTTCTTTCGCCTCTCGGCCTACCGGGACCGGCTGCTGGCCCTGTACGCGAGCGAGGCCCCGTTCGTGCTCCCCGAGACCCGCCTCAACGAGGCCCGCCGGATGGTCGAGGAGGGGCTGGAGGACCTCTCGATCTCCCGTGCCCAGATCGACTGGGGAGTCCCGGTCCCGTGGGATCCGGACCAGGTCGTGTACGTGTGGGTGGACGCGCTCTTCAACTACTACACCGCCCTCACCTATGCGCGGCCGGGCGAGGATCTGGTCGAGCGGTTCTGGCCCGCGGATCTGCACGTCATGGCCAAGGACATCCTCAAGTTCCACGCCGTGATCTGGCCGGCGCTCCTGATGGCGGCGGGCATGGCGGTGCCGCGCCAGCTCTTCGTGCACGGCTACGTGCTGAAGGGCGGCGAGAAGATGAGCAAGACCGCCGGCAACGTCATCGATCCGTTCCCCTTCATCGAGCGCTACGGGATCGACCCGCTGCGGTACTACCTGATGCGCGAGGTGAGCTTCGGGGAGGACGGCGTCTTCAGCGCCGAGGGGTTCGAGGCGCGCTACACCGGCGAGCTGGCCAACGAGCTCGGCAACCTGCTGAACCGGACCGTCAGCATGATCGGGCGCTATCGGGACGGGCGCGTGCCATCCGATCCGGGCGATGACGACGAGCTGGCCAGCGAGGTCGCGACGGCCGTCTCGGCGTTCTGTCGCGAGATGGATCAGCTCGCGCTCACGCGCGCCGCCGACGTGGTCTGGGGCCTGGTGCGCCGCCTCAACCGGCTGGTCGAGGAGCGGGCGCCGTGGACGCTCGCGAAGGACCCCGATCGCGCTCGCGAGCTTGACCAGGCGCTGTACAGCCTCGCCGAGGGCCTGCGCGCCGTCGCGGTGATGCTGAGCTCGATCATGCCCGGCTCCATGGCCCGGGCCCTCGAGGCGCTCGGGCAGCCCGGAGGGGCCATCGAGATGGACGTGGCCGGCTGGGGCAACGGCGTCGCCGATGCGGTCGTGGCGCCGACGGGGCCGCTCTTTCCGCGAATCGAGGACGAGGAGTAGGGGCGACGACGCTCGTCGACAGCCACGCCCACCTCGACTCCGCATCGGCGGCCGCGTCGGCCGACGAGCTCGTCGCCGAGGCCGCGGCGGCCGGCGTGGAGCGGATCGTCGCGATCGGCATCGGTCGGGAGTCCAGCGATCGGGTGATCGGTCTCGCGCGGGCCCACGCGGGCGTGAGCGCCGTCATCGGCGTGCATCCCCACGACGCGGACGGGTTCGGGCCCGACGACGAGGCCTGGATCCGCGAGCGCGCCGGCGAGCCCGAGGTCGTCGGGATCGGTGAGTGCGGCCTCGACTACTACCGCGACCTCAGCGACAGGACGACCCAGCGCCGGGCCTTCTCGGCGCAGATCACCATCGCCCGCGATGTCGGGCTCCCGGTCGTGGTCCACTCCCGCGAGGCGACGGCCGACACGATCGACGTCCTCCGGTCCGAGGCGGCCGACCATGCCGTCGTGCTCCATTGCTTCGGCATGCCGGATCGGATCGACGACGTGCTCGCCGAGGACTGGCTCGTCAGCTTCGCCGGCAACGTGACGTTCAAGACGGCCGACGAGCTTCGCGCCGCGGCGCGGCTGGTTCCCGACGACCGGCTCCTGGTCGAGACCGACAGCCCGTACCTGACGCCGGTGCCGTTGCGCGGCAGGCCGAACCGGCCGGCGTACGTGCGCCACACGCTCGAGGCGATCGCGCGGGTGCGCGGCGTCGAGCCGGACGCGCTGGCGCGGACGACGACGGCCAACGCGGAACGGGTCTTTGGCTGGTAGCACGGCAGGCCGAGTCGGCGTCCGGCGTCTGATCGAGGCGCACGGGCTGGTTCCCGACACCTCGCTCGGCCAGCACTTCCTGGTCGACGAGAACTACGTCGACGTCGCCATGCGCGAGGCGGAGGTCTCGCGGGAGGACGTCGTGCTGGAGGTCGGCCCGGGGGTCGGCGTCCTCACGGCGGCCCTGGCCGGGGCGGTCCGCCACGTGCACGCGATCGAGGTCGACCGCCGCCTCGAGCCGGCGCTGCTCGACGCGCTCGGCGCCGGCGCCTCCCGGGTCGACATCCGGTTCGAGGACGCGATGAGGACCGACCTGGAGGCGCTGTCGCCGCCGCCGACCAAGCTCGTCGCCAACCTGCCGTACTCCATCGCCACCCCGATCGTGGTCGAGTCGACCTGGCGACTCCCGCGTGTCGATCGGTGGAGCGTCATGACCCAGCGCGAGGTCGCCGACCGCTGGTTCGCCGAGCCCGGCTCGCGTCTGTACGGGGCGCCCACCGTCCTGCTGGCGCTCTCGTGCGGGCTCGTGCATCGCAGGTCCGTCCCGCCCGAGGCCTTCACGCCGAGGCCGCACGTCGAGTCGGCGCTGGTCACCTTCGGTCGCACCGGGCCGGGGGCCGATCCGGCGACGCGCGACCTCGTCCGCTCGGCGTTCGGCACGCGGCGAAAGACGGCGGCCAACGCGCTTGCAGGGGCCGGCTACGACAAGCGACGGGTCGAGGGCGCGCTCGAGCGACTCGAGCTTCCCCGAGACGTCCGACCGGAACGGATCACGCCCGGCCAATACGACGCGCTCGCACGAACACTGTGATGTCGCGGCAGTCCGCCATGCAGGCCGCACCGGCAAAGCTCAACCTGACCCTGAGGGTCTTTCCGGTTCGCGCCGACGGGTACCACGATCTCGAGTCGCTGATGGTCGAGGTGGCCGATCTCAGCGACGAGGTCACGGTCCGCCGGTCCGAGCGGCGCTCGGTCGCCAATCGGGGGTTCGAGGAGGAGCTCCCTGCGCAGCGCAATCTGGCCTGGAAGGCGCTCGACGCGCTCGGCGCCGAGGTCGGTGAGGAGCTTCCGCCGCTCGCGGTCGAGATCCACAAGCGGATTCCGTCGCAGGCGGGGCTCGGGGGTGGATCGAGCGATGCGGCGGCAACGCTGCGGATCGTGGACGAGCTGCTCGGGCTCGGTCTCGGACCCGACGGGCTCGAGCGGGTCGCGGCCCAGGTCGGATCGGACGTCCCGGTCTTCGTCCGCGGGGGGTGCCAGCGCGGGGCCGGG